>NZ_DASWYK010000048.1:0-1603 GCF_036405015.1 Flavobacterium sp.
AGAACAACGGACGGAGGAACCAAAGAAGTCAATTTTGTAAACAATTACTATAAGCCAGGCGTAGGTTCTAAAATATTCGTAGCATTTAATCAGCAAAACGAAGGAGTTGGAACTGGAATGCAGCAGTGTTATTTTAATGGAAATGTTATGCCCGGATATTTCGATGAAAGCAACCAAACTGCAGGAAGAAAAGCTTCTGGTAATACCGTTTCTTATGAAAACTTCGTAAACACACCCTTTTTCCCTTCTTACGTAACCACGCAATCTGCCAAAAATGCCTACAAAATAGTACTTTCTGATGTTGGATGTACACAACCTGAATTTGATGATCACGATCAGAGAATTATCACTGAAACTTTAAACGGAAGTTATTCGGCTGTTGGAAGCGTAACAGGGAAACCTGGATTTCCAGATAATGAATCTGATGTTGGCGGATTTGAAACTTATCCAATAGTAGTTAGAGATACTAATTGGGATACAGATCAGGACGGACTTCCAAATTGGTGGGAAAATATTATTGGAACAAATCCAAACTCTGCAATTGGTGATTTTTCGGATGCCAATGCAGACCCAAATCAAGATGGCTACACTAATTTGGATCAATATCTACAATGGATGTCTTTGCCAAGATATGAATCTCAGCAAGGAACTAAAATTGACATCGATATTCAAAAATTATCTAGAGGTTTTACTAGCGGTGTTTCTTATGCACTTTCAAATATTGTAAACGGAAATGCAGTACTTAATAACAATATTGTAGCTTTTACACCAGCATCAAACGGATTATGTTCTTTTGAATTTACAGTAAGTGATTCTGAAGGAGGCACTATGAAACGAAAAGTAAATATTGTAAGCGGACAAACCGTAAATCTAGGTACCGAAGACGTTATTAAAACCAACAATTCGTTTAATGTTTGGCCAATTCCAAGTAACGGAGCTTTTTCAGTTTATATTGACAATGAAGAAACAGAAATTTCAGATCTTAAAATCTATGACATTTCTGGAAAAGAATTATTAAAACAAAAAATTAGAGGTAATACTCAGGAAAACATTCAATTACATTCTAAAGGTGTTTTTATAATCAAAGTAACTAACCCACAGACTAAGAAAACACAATATGTTAAGAAAATAATTATTCAATAAATAAACTCAAAAGAGGAATTAAAAGACGGTTCTTATAGCCGTCTTTTTTATTTTCTTTGAAAGAAATAAGTATAAATCCAGGTTAAAGTAAACGACGGAATAATATCTGTAAAAGGGAGTATTTCTTCCAGAAAAGTTAAAAAACCTGCCACCTTTCCTACTCTACCTTTGTACATTCGTGTCATAATAATACCTGCAATTGGTGCCCAGACAATATCTCCAATTTCCCCAAATCCAAGAACGGAATAAGTAAGCATACCAATTGCATCCAAAATTAAACCTATAATTAATTTTGACATTCTATTATCTTCTACCACTTCTAAATCTTGCATAACACCTTCATTTTTAATACAATCGAAATTAAAAATTATTAATGAAACTATATTATTTCTTTTTAAAATTTAATTTCCAAAATTCCCATATCAAGAAACATACCTATTTTTAGATTTTAGATTTTAGA
>NZ_DASWYK010000049.1:0-14449 GCF_036405015.1 Flavobacterium sp.
GAAAGCTAGAAATAGAATCTTTTATTGAAGAACAAAGAGAAATAGCCAAAAGTAAAAATGTAGAGGAGTATTCTATAAATATTCCCTATGATAATTTTAGTGAAATCTCCAACATAAAAGGAGCTGCTATAAATCCTGTAACCAATAAGAAAACTAAATTATCGCAATACGAAATAAGTACCAACGAACTCAAAAGCAGAGATATTTTCTATAGTGATAATAAATACAAACATTTTGATTTCAACTCTGTTGTAGATAAATCAAAAATCGAATATTCGTATAAAATAAAGCAGAATGAACCCCGATTACTTTCTTATTTTACTTTTCAGCACGAATTACAGACCGTTGCATCAAAATTTGAAATTAGAGCCGATGCATCCATAGAGATCGGTTACAAACTTTTTGGAGAGAATCAGGATAAAATAACTTTTACTCAAACCAAAGAAGGAAATACCAATGTCTATACTTGGAATGCCGCAAATGTACCTGCATTTAAAGATGAAAACAGATCTCTAAACTTTACGTATTTCTTGCCACATATTGTGTATTACATAAAAAGCTATACTAAAGAGAATAAAAAAGAAGACATATTTCCAGATGTAAAACACCTTTACAAATGGTATTATTCTTTAGTAAAAGATGTTAATAAACTAGATCAAACGGCCATAAAGAATAAAACATTAGAATTAGTAAAAGACAAAACCAATTCAAGAGATAAAGCAAAAGAGATTTACAATTGGGTACAGCAAAACATTCATTATGTTGCTTTTGAATATGAAATGGGAGGATTTATTCCGCGTGATGCAGCTTCAGTTTTTGATAAGAAATATGGAGATTGTAAAGACATTTCGAACTTATTAAACGAAATGTTTAAATATGCAGATATCGAGTCCAATTTGGTTTGGATTGGAACCAGAGATAAACCATACAGTTTTTCGGATGTTCCAACGCCTTTGGTAAACAATCATATGATTACTGCCGTAAAAATTGACAAACAAAGATATTTTGTTGATGGAACAGATTCTTTTTGTCCATTTGGATTTCCGTCTTCCATGATTCAGGGAAAAGAGGGACTAATAGGAATATCAGAAGAGGAATTTATTATAGAAAAAGTCCCTGTTGTGGATGTAAAAGATAATAAACTGAAAATCGATTTGAAGCTGAAAATTGCAGATAATTCTGTTTTTGGAACTTCAAAAATCGAATTGTCAGGCTATGAAAAGAGTCGTTTTTTAAATGTTTTGGCAGCAAACAAACAAAAAGAAGAGGAGATCTTAAAAAATGGAATGGCTAGATTTAATGAAAAGCTAGAAATTGAAACAACAGATGTTAATAAACATGAATATGAAAACAAAGACGCAGCGCTGTCTTATAATCTTAAACTTGACGGATGGGTTAAGAAAATAGGAGAAAAGATTGTAGTTAAACCTATTTTATTGGCACCTTTTAAAGAATATATTATCGATTTAAAAGAGAGAAAACTACCCATTGAAAACGATACTAAGTTTATAAACGAGTTTGATTATGTGTACGAAGTTCCCGAAAATTACCAACTCGATTTTATACCTGAAAACAGCAAAAAAGAGAACGACGCATTGAGTTATGAAATTGCTTATAAAAAAGACAAAAGAAATTTATTAGTATCTCAGAAAATCATTTTAAAAAAATTACTAATTGAAACCAACGGCTTTGAGAGCTGGAATTCTGTAGTAAACGAATTGACCCAACAATACAACCAATCTATAATCTTAACCAAAAAGTAATGAAAAAACTTGCCCTGATTTTAGTGTTTTTTTCTTTTTTAAAAACACAAGCACAAGAAATAAAAAGTTATACCTGGGATGCTGTTCCGTCTTTTAAAGCAATTCCAGAAGAATATAAAAAAATGCCTGCCGTTGTTTTGTTCGATAAAAGATGGGTTCATACCAGAATCAATACAAATACTTACGGATTTGCAAAATTTAAAATGGAGCATTTTGCAGTTAAAATCAACGAAGCTTCAGAAATCAACAAGTACAATAAAGTTACTGCAGACGATAATAATACTATACGCGATACAAAAGATTTTCATGCAAGAGTTATTAAACCAAATGGCGATGTAAAAGTTTTATCAGAAAGCCAGATTGTAAATTCGGATGTTAAAAACGTTAAATCGATAGTTTTTGATGGAGTAGAGAAGGGTGATATTTTAGAATACTATTTTATTGTAAAAGAAAATCCAACCTCAAACGGAGTTGAAATTTTCCAAAAAGAAGCGCCGGTACTTCATGCAGAATTTACGTTAACAGATTCAGGATCTGCGGCTTCAAAATTATTCGCTTCACCTGAATTTACAGATAACCATATTAAAAATAAGATATTTTATTCAGCAGATAATATTCAGCCAATTTTAAACGAGCGAAGTTCAAAGAAATTTAAGAATCTTGTTAAAGTTTTCTATTTAATTAGTTCAACTTCTCAAGGAATGAGAGCCAAACAATGGGAACCGTTTTATAAAGAATACGTAAAACAGTTTAAACCTTACGCTTTTTCTGCAGGTGATGTTAAAAAATTACTTCAAAAATTAAATCTAAAAGATAAAAGTACAGACGAGCAATTAACCATCTTAGACGAATACATCAAAACGCATTTTGAATCTTACTCTGAAGGAGAATCTATTTATAATGATGTAAAAATTGTTGACGGAACTGGAAAATTGAGTCACAAGGATTTTATTTGTATTTATAAATTATCATTAGATGCGTTGAAAATTCCGTATGAAATCATTGCAAATGAAGATCGTTTCATAGGCGAACTGGATGACGAAATGATGACATTTTTCGAGTTTACAGAGTTTAATTTTTACATTAGAGAAACCAATAAATTTATTTCTCCTAACGCAGGATATCTTCCATACGGTTATTTAGGTTATGAATATCAGGATACAAAAGCAAAAGGATATGATGTAAAGAAAAAGCAAAATACCACTGTTTTTATTCCTATTATTGCATCAGATTTTACAAAAACAGATTCGGAATCTACAGTAAACCTGTCAGCTGATTTAACAAAGGTTACAATCGACAAAAAAATATCAAATACAGGTTTCACAGGACAAATTCTACGTTATTCGTATAAAGATTTATCTAATAACGAAGAAAAAAAGGATTTGACAGATTTTGTAAAAGAAGTGTCAATAGAAGATGTTGATGTTAAGCTTTTAGAGCATACAGTCGAAAATTTAGAATTTAAAAATAATTATACAAATGCACCGTTTATTATAAATTCAAAACTGGAATCAGTAGAATCGTTTACCGAAAAAGCCGGAAATTTATTGATGGTTAATTTAGGAAAAGTGATCGGAAACCAGTCAAATTTATATCAGGAAAATACAAGAAAAACGGATATTGATTTGAAGTGTGCAAAAGAATATCATCATACAATTGTTTTTAATATTCCAAAAGGATATCAAGTAGATCATTACAATGATTTAGTGATAGATAAAGAAATGAAGTATGATGAAAATAAAAATAGCTCATTTAAATCGACTGTAAAAGTTGTTGGAAATCAAATAATTGTTACTGTTGATGAAAAATACAAATCAATCAATTATCCTAAAGATATTTATCAGGAATATAGAAAAGTTTATAACGCTTCGGCTGATTTTAGTAAAGCAAGCATCGTGTTAAAGCCCATAAAGAAAAAATAATGACTAATATTCAATTCATTGCCAAGTCTGTTCAGGCACCGGCAGTAAGTATTCAAAACACAGTAAAATTATTAGAAGAAGATTGTACGATTCCGTTTATTTCGCGATATCGAAAAGACGCAACCGGAAATCTGGATGAAACTGTTATTGAACAAATTGCAAAACTTCAAAAAGAGTATGATACCTTGATAAAACGCAAAGAAGCCGTTTTAAAATCAATTGAAGAGCAAAAAGCGCTTACGCCAGAATTGAAGAAAAAAATTGAAGATAGCTTTGATTTACAAGAAATAGAAGATTTTTACCTTCCATACAAAAAGAAGAAAAAAACAAAAGCCGATGTGGCACGCGAATTCGGTCTTGAACCTTTAGCAAAACTGATTATATCTGAAAGTGATGCGGATATCGATTTTATTTCGACGCAATATATCAATGAAAATGTTATTAACGAAGAAGCTGCTATTCAAGGCGCAAGAGATATTGTAGCCGAATGGATCAACGAGAATATCTATGTTCGTAAACAGCTTCGTAGATTATTTCAGCGAAAAGCAACGATTGCAACAAAAGTCGTTAAAAAGAAAGCAGAAGAAGAAGGAGCAAAAAAATTCGATCAGTATTTTGACTGGGAAGAACCGTTGACAAAAGCGCCAGCGCACCGTTTATTAGCGATGCTTCGCGCAGAAAATGAAGGTTTTATAAAAATGAAAATTGATGTTGATATCGACGATGCTTACGATGTAATTGACGAAATCATCATTAAAAAACAAAATAATACAACAGCGCATTTACAGCTGGCAATTGAAGATAGTTACAAACGTTTACTGAATCCAGCGATTGGAAACGAAACACTGCAGGAAGCAAAAGCAAAAGCAGATGCGAATTCGATTCAGGTTTTTGCTAACAATTTAGGGCAATTATTATTGGCTCCACCTTTGGGAGAAAAACGTATTTTAGCAATTGATCCAGGATTTAGAAGTGGTTGTAAAGTAGTTTGTCTGGACGAAAAAGGCGATTTATTATACAACGAAACGATTTATCCGCATGCACCTCAAAACGAGGAAACCATGGCGATTAAAAAAATTCGTTCGATGGTCAATGCGTATCAAATTGATGCGATTTCTATCGGAAACGGAACAGCTTCTCGTGAAACAGAATTTTTCATCAAAAAAATCGCGTTTGACAAGCCAATTCAAGTATTTGTGGTTTCTGAGGCAGGAGCTTCGGTATATTCGGCTTCAAAAATTGCGAGAGAAGAATTTCCGAATTATGATGTAACGGTTCGTGGTTCGGTTTCTATCGGAAGACGACTTTCAGATCCGTTGGCCGAATTGGTAAAAATCGATCCGAAAGCGATTGGAGTAGGGCAATATCAACATGATGTTGACCAGACGAAGTTAAAAGAAGAATTAGATAATACGGTTATTCGCTGCGTGAACTCGGTTGGAATCAACATCAACACCGCAAGTAAACACTTATTGAGTTATGTGAGTGGAATCGGGGAGAAGTTGGCGGAAAATATTGTACAATACCGCTCTGAAAACGGACCTTTTGAAGACAGAAAACAGCTGAAAAAAGTGCCCCGTTTAGGAGATAAAGCGTATCAACAAGGAGCAGCGTTTATTAGAATTACCAATGCTAAAAATCCGTTGGATAATTCGGCAGTGCATCCAGAGGCTTATCCAGTTGTAGAGAAGATGGCAAAAGATTTGAATATTTCTTTAAATGATTTAATTGCCAACAAAGAGAAAACAGCGCTTATTAAGGCCGAAAAGTATGTTACACCTGAAATTGGTTTACTTACGCTAAAAGACATCATAAAAGAGCTTGAAAAGCCGGGATTAGACCCAAGAAAATCGGCTAAGGTATTTGAATTTGATGCCAACGTAAAATCAATCAAAGATTTGAAAACCGGAATGATTTTACCTGGAATTGTTAATAACATCACCAACTTTGGCTGTTTTGTTGATATCGGAATCAAAGAAAGCGGATTGGTTCATATTTCGCAGTTAAAAGCTGGTTTCGTGAGCGATGTAAATGAGGTTGTGAAATTGCATCAGCACGTTGATGTAAAAGTTACGGAAGTTGATGAGGATAGAAAGAGAATTCAGTTAACGATGATACTTTAAAGAAATTCCAAAAGACTGGAATTTTATATAAAAAAACTCCCAAATTACAAGTGTAATTTGGGAGTTTCTATTTAGAATTAATTCAAAATCACTTTTTTGGTAATGCTTTTAAATTCATCGTTGGATATTTTTACAAAATAAACGCCAGAAGCTTGATTGGCTAGATTTATCTCGGTATTTTCAGAAATTGTTTTTTGTTGATGAATCACACTTCCCGAAGGAGAAATTACTGAAATAGTTGATTGCTGAGGTGCTTTAATCGTGATTCGATCAGCGCTCGGATTTGGGAAAAGCGTAACAGTAGATTTTTCAATATCAAAATTTTCATTGGAGAGCGTAGCAGTTGGAGGCAGATAGAAATTACCAGTTAATAAAAAGGAGTATAAGGTTTTTAATGTTTGATGGAAATAGTTGTTTGGTTCATTTACATTTTTTAAATCCGTATAAGAATCATCTAAATGTTTCTGATTTTCGCCTGCCATCGCGGCGCAGGCAAACGCACCAACAAACGTAGCATTATGCCATTGTCCGATCACGGTTCCGTTTTGGTTGTAACCGTCTTTGATATTGGCAGTTCCACCAAGATTTATACGAACAAAATCAGATGATTTTTTGCAGTATGTTTTGGCATCAGCATTTCCGTACCATAAATAATCAACAGCGATTCTCCAAGGAGTTCTGGCCGCGTCGTAAGTATACATTTTTCCGGCATTAGCATAACCTCCAGCTTGAGAAGCATAAGTTCCAGAGGCTTCACACCAATCCGAAACCAATCCGCCAACAGCATTATTTTGTGTTAAATTGTTGTTGATAACAGTGTAAGCTTTAGCCGAAACCTGATTCCAGAATGCAGTATCGTTGGTAAAAGCTCCAAAAGCGCGGTAATAAGCAGGGGAGAAATAAGAAGGATTCGTAATCTGACTTCCGCCGAATTGATCTCCAGGTTTTAAAACGTAAGTATTGGCTTCAACCTCATAATTTTTGATTGCAGCAATTAAAGCTGTTGCATCGTTTTTGTAATTGATGTTTCCTGAACTTGCCCATTGATAATCGGCAACAATAAGAGCAAAAGCAGCGTCGAGTTCTGCATCGGTTGCTCCGTTATGGCCAATAGTTCCAGAACATCCGCTAATTTTCCAGTTCATTACTTTATTAGCGTTTACATTGTCTTTGTAGTACAACCATAAACCATCAAAAAGTTTTTTATCTGCCATATAAGCAGATAGTAACATTCCGTACGCAATTCCTTCTGAGACTGTTTCTGAAGAATTATCAAATTTTACGCGGTATCTGTCGTTAGAGCAGGTTTCTACAAAATTGGCTTTCCAAGTATTGTAATTGTTCTGAGCATCCTGACTGCTTCTGGGGGTTGCTAGAAGTCCGTTTCCGTAAACCTTGTTGGCCGGAAAAGGCTGTGTTTGTGATTGACTTTCAGCTGCAAGCAGGAAAGCCATCACGAAAAGTAAGTTTTTCATATGTAAAAATTTGGGACTCTAAAAGTAAGATTTTTTACATATAAAAAAAATCCCAAACTACAATTTGTAATTTGGGATTGAATAAGTTTTTGAATTTCTTATTTAGTTTCTTCCTCTTGTTTTTTAGAAGCAGCAGGTTGATCGTCTTTAGCAGCGTTTTTAAATTCCTTAATTCCGCTTCCTAAACCTTTCATTAATTCTGGAATTTTTTTACCTCCAAAAAGTAAAATCACAATACCTACTATAACAAGGATTTCTGTAAGACCTAATCTTCCCATGACTATTATATTTAATGCCGAAGCAAATTGTTTTCTTTAATTATTCCGCAAAGGTATATAGAAATATACGAAATAAAAGTATTTTTAGTTTAAAATATTCGTAGCAGACCGCGTTAAATATTTTATAAAATAGTAAATTATAGCACTTCATAGAAATTTTTGGATCATTATCGTGATGATTAATTACTATATTTGCTAGCATAAAGAAGTAAAATGAGTAAGAAAAAGAAAAAGAATTTAAGGAAAAAATTATTCACTAAAAACAGGTTGATAATTTTAAATGAAGATACTTTTGAAGAACTATTTTCTTTTAAACTTAACTTAATGAATGTCTTTGTAACGTTTACTTTGGGAGGCATTTTTTTAATTCTAATTACAACTTTCATAATTGCATTTACACCGTTACGTGAGTTTATTCCGGGATATTCTTCAACGGAGTTAAAAAGAAATGCAACCAAACTGGCCATAAAATCAGATTCTTTAGAAACGGCTTTAAGACAAAACGAAGCCTACATTAAAGGAATTCAGAAAGTTTTGAAAGGAGAAGTTGAATATTCAAAATTTAATAAAGATTCTATTTTAGCAGAAACAGTCGAAAATCCAGCAGACTTAAATATGAATGCTTCTGAAGCTGAAATAAAATTAAGAGAAGACGTTGCCAAAACCGAAAAGGAGCTGCAGACAAAATCTCAGGACAAAAAGAAAAGTGACAAAAAATAATACCACTGAAAATGTCAATTAAGTCAATTGCGGCAAAATTATTTGCCAGAAAAATATACAATCAGACGCTTAAATGGGCCAACAAACCAGTTCAGACACAGCAATATATTTTTGAAAGTTTAATCAAAAATGCAAAAAACACTGAGTTTGGAAAAGATCACCATTTTAATCAAATAAAAACTTTTGAAGATTTTCAGAAACAAGTTCCTGTAAGAGATTACGAAGATTTAAAACCATATGTTGAAAAGGTTGTAAAAGGTGAATCAGATATTTTGTGGAAAGGAAAACCATTGTATTTTGCTAAAACTTCTGGAACAACTTCGGGCGCAAAATATATTCCGTTGACGAAAGAATCGATGCCTTATCATATAGAAGCAGCTCGAAATGCCATTTTGCATTATATTCACGAAACAGGAAAAGCAGATTTTGTTGACGGAAAAATGATCTTTTTACAAGGAAGCCCTATTCTAACTGAAAAATACGGAATTAAATTCGGTCGACTTTCTGGAATTGTAGCGCATTTTGTTCCTAAATATCTTCAGAAAAACAGAATGCCTTCTTGGGAAACCAATTGTATTGAAGATTGGGAAACCAAAGTAGATGCCATTGTCGATGAAACGATAAAAGAAGATATGTCTGTTATTTCCGGGATTCCGTCTTGGGTTCAGATGTATTTCGAACGTTTACAGCAAAAAAGCGGTGGAAAAAAGATTAGCGAAATCTTCAAAAACTTTAATCTATTTATTTACGGAGGAGTTAATTACGAGCCGTATCGTGCCAAATTCGAACAGATGATTGGCAAAAAAGTAGACAGTATTGAATTGTTTCCAGCTTCTGAAGGATTTTTTGCTTATCAGGATTCGCAGAAAGAAAAAGGAATGCTTTTGTTATTGAATTCAGGTATTTTCTACGAGTTTATAAAAGCCGATGAATTCTTTAACGAAAATCCAAAAGTATATACCATTGGTGAGGTTGAGGTAGGAGTAAACTACGTTTTGATTATTTCGACCAATGCAGGACTTTGGCGTTATAATATTGGCGATACTGTTCAGTTTACCTCTTTGGCGCCATATCGTGTGATAGTTTCTGGACGTATCAAACATTATATTTCAGCTTTTGGAGAACATGTGATTGCAAATGAAGTTGAAAATGCAATGAAAGAAGCTGTAAATTCGACTAATATTGTGATTAACGAATTTACAGTTGCACCACAAATCACACCTTCTAGCGGATTACCTTATCATGAATGGCTGATTGAATTTGAGAATGAGCCCGAAAACATGGAAGTTTTTGCCGAAACGATTGATAACTCAATGCGCAAACAAAACATTTATTACGACGATTTAATTACAGGAAATGTTTTAAGAAAAGTTGTAATCACAAAAGTTTCAAAAAATGGATTCCAAGATTATATGAAATCGCAAGGAAAACTGGGTGGTCAGAATAAAATTCCGAGATTATCAAATAATAGAGATATTGCGGATAATTTAAAATAGAAATAATGATTTATACGAGGTATTCTAACAATTTGTTAAATACTATTCTATTAAAATTACATTTATAATTCCTACTTTCGTTTATTGAAAGTGTTCAAATCTTCTTTATTTAAAAGAAGATTTTTAAAATATAATGACATGAAAGAAACCAAACATATATCAAGATCAAGAGCGCAGGAATCTTCTGCAGCAATAGAAAAAATGTACATTACAATGCGCCATTTATTCAACCGTGGTTTTTACAAACCAATGGGAGTTTCTGGTGATAGTTTAAGAGAATCATTATTGGCGTTACGTCCTGAAATCTACGGAAATATCGCAGAAGAAAAAGTTGAATTGAACGGACTTTTGTACGTTATAGAGCGTCTTCCAATCGGAATTGAGCAATGCCGTTTTATCAATTTAACTTCAGACGAAGGTTATTCAAAATCGCATTTTCAGCCGATTGTTCCTCCAAAAAGAAGAAGAAACTGCTACAGAATCGACGAAGAACAAATGAACGTAGAAATCACACGTGGTCGTTCGGACATTTATGATATTCTAACGCATTTGACTTTCATTTTTATTGAATCTCATAAAATTAAAAACAGAGTTCTAATCGATGATGGTGGAGAAGTTTCTCGCGACTGGCAGAAATTAGAGCAAGCTGTAATGCAGACTAAAAAGCTATCTCAGGTTGAAAAAGAGAAAGCTATTTCGCATGTTGCGAATATTTTAGCCAGAACTTTCGAAGAAGTTTTAGATATTTACGACGCTTTTGGTTCAGAAAATGCACCAGACCGTTTCTTGCACGTTATTTATTGGTTAGGAAAACTAGCGATTGAAGAAATTGTTGAAAACAACAAACGTACAATTACTTTTAGTCCAGTTTTACGTGAACGTCTTGGACATCACATTCACGGAGAAATCTGGGCAACAAACATAAAAGAAGTTCTAAAAGAAAATGATTTGTTGAAAAGACCAATTCATGTCATTAGTGCAAACATGCATAGTGTTATGAATTCGATTTTTGCAACGCCTTTGTTGAAAACTAAATACAAAGGAAAAACAGATTTCTTTATTTATGAAGAATTAAGCAGTTCAGGTTCAAAAGAAATCAGAACTCAGGTTGAAGAACTGGCTTTTAAAAACGGAATGATTTCGTTACCAGATTGTTCTGGAACAAACATTGACGTTCAGATTTTTGATACTGCCAAAATTGACTGGGCAAAAACAGCATTTTCGCACGCCAATGTAGGCGAAGAAAAACCAGTAATCATTGTAATGGATTATGCTTTTGGAGAACAAGCTTACGAAACAATCGATGAGCTTTTAAAACCATTCAAAAAAGAAACTTTACTAAATGTAAAATCGGTTTCGATTATGGGTAAAGCCGGAATTCTGGAAGGCGGAAAAGGGGATATCATGATTCCGACAGCGCATATCAACGAAGGAACAGCAGATAATTATTTCTTCGAAAATGAACTTACAGGCGCCATGTTTGAAGGAAATGATATTGATATTTATGAAGGAGCAATGGTTACCGTTTTAGGAACTTCATTACAAAACAGAGATTTATTGAAATTCTTCCACGAATCAACTTGGGGAGTAATCGGACTTGAAATGGAAGGTTCTTATTACCAAAAAGCAATTCAGTCGGCATCAAAAATTAGAAAAAGTGTGCCACAGGATATTAAAGTTCGTTATGCTTATTACGCATCAGATAACCCATTGGAAACGGGAAGTACTTTGGCTTCAGGCGGATTGGGAACAACTGGCGTAAAACCAACTTATTTGATTACGATTAAAATTTTAGAACAAATTTTTAATATAAAATAGAACTTTAGATGAGTACAAAAGTACCACAGAATCAGGAAGATCAAGAGATTGATTTGGTGCAGATTTCTAAAAAGATTAGTAATTTTTTTGGGAGAATTAATAGTGCTATTTTTAGAAGTATTCAGTTTTTTCTAAGAAACTGGATTACTGTTCTGATTTTGATTATTTCTGGATTTGGCTTAGGAATACTTTTAAATAAAACCCAAAAAAGTTATCAGCACCAAATTATCGTTACTCCGAATTTTGGAAGTGTAGATTATTTGTACTCTAAAATAGAACAGATAAATTCTAAAATCAAAGAAAAAGATACTGCTTTTTTAAGTAAGACTTTGGGAATTAAAAATCCTAATGATCTAAAATCTATTGAAATTGAAGCGATTACAGACGCCTATAATTTTATAAAAAATAAACCAGAAAATTTTGAATTAATTAAATTGATGGCTGAAGATGGAGATATCAATAAAGTACTTCAAGAAAATGTTACAAGTAAAAATTATACTTACCAAAAGATACTATTAATTACAAAAGATAAAACTTCTGAAGAGAAACTTATTAACCCCCTTTTAAAATACTTTAATACATCTGATTATTACAGTAAAATACAAAAAGAAACTTATCAAAATGTTCAGTTAAAAATGAAGCAAAATGATACCATCATTAAGCAAATAGATGGCGTTTTGAATAATTTTTCTAAATCTGTAGACCATAATGCTAAGAGTGATAAACTTGTATATTACAATGAAAATACGCAGCTAAATGATATCATAAAAACAAAAGATGGCTTGATTAATGAACAAGCAATTCATCAAATAGAATTACTTACGTTTGATAAAATTATTAAAGAAAGCAGTATTACGACAAATATAGAATCTGTAAAAATTTTTAAAGGTAATTTAAAATTTATCCTACCAGTTATATTTGTCCTTCTATTTATATTTTGTAGATTTTTTGTAATCTTTTATAAAAAACAAAAACAGTTGACTGCTTCTTAAAAATGTACTTATTTGTTATTCTTTGATAAATATTATGTCTTGTAATATTCAATAGTAAAAGATATATTTTTGCACAAAAAAAAACTTTAAATGAAGATTAAATTTATAATTTCAATTTTGATTTGTGGACTTTTGATGAGTTCATGCAAAGAAGAAAAAATAATAAAAGAAAAGAAAAATTTTTCTGTTATTATTGAAGGAATATTTGAAAAAAATGATAAAATACAGGTTTTCTATTTGATTGCAGGAGATGTTTGGAAAGATGATAATTCTGTTTCAATGCCTGTATATGCTTCTAAAGAAATGCAGAAGATTGTGGTAGAGTTTCCTGAAAAAGTGGTTCCAGAAAATATAAGAGTTGATTTAGGTTTTAACCCAACTCAGAGTAATGTTACTATTAAAAACATTTCGGTAAAATATAAAGCAAAGATTATAAATGGCGATTTCGAAAAATATACCAAATATTTTTATCCTAACGAATTTGTAACTTGGGATCCTAATTATTTTGGTTATAAACTGAATGTTATTAATGATAAATATGATCCTTTTTTAATGGGTAATGATGAATTAGCCATTCAATTAGTAAAAATTACAGAATAGTAATAAGAACTACTTCATTTCCAGAAGTAGTTTTTTATTTTGGATACACTTCTAGCTAATGCAATTAAAAAAAATTGAATTTAACGAAATCCGAAATTATATAATATTTGGATCTGGTCAGTTTGTTAATTTATTAGCTCCCTTACTCGTTGCCCCTTATGTAATAGCTGTTTGTGGAATTGAGCAATGGGGGAAAATAGGTGCAGCAACATCTGTTTTTATCATTTTAGGAATATTTATTGATTTTGGATCTCAACTTTTGGGAGTAAAAGAAATAAGTTCTAACAAAGAAAATAACGAATATTTAAGTAATTATTTAAACCTAACATATGCTTTTCGTTTAGTTTCGTTGCTGTTAATCACAGTAGGATTACTTTTAATTCTATTTATAGTTCCCCATTTAGATTTTAAGCTCTATTTATTAGGACTGTTTTTATTAATAGCACAGTTTTTTAATCCAATCTGGTTTTATATAGGGTTTGAAAATTTTAAAAGAATAAATAGAATAATAATCTTGTCAAAGACTATTTATGTTCTTTTAGTTTATATCGTTGTTAAAGAAAAATCGGATTATGTTTATGTAATTTTTCTTTTAGGATTGGCTAACATCTTGGTTTATTTATTTTATTATCTTAAAATATTTAGAGAATACAATATGTCGTTATTATCAATCTCTAAAAGCAGATTGATAGAAAATGTAAAAAGAGAATTTCCAATTGTTGTTTCTAATTTATCGATATCAGTGTACACAAATTTTCCAATTATAATTATAAAGTTTGTTTTGGGAGATTTTTATGCCGGAATTTATAAAATTGGAGATATGTTTTTAAGCATATTCAGAAGTTATCTTGTTGTATTCTTTAATGTTAGTTTTCCAAAATTCTGTAGTATTTATTTAGAAAATAAGAGAGAAGCGGTTTTATATCTAAAGAAAATTAATACATTAAATATTTTGTTCTTAGTATTTATTGTTGTGACTTTATATTTGATTTCATTTTTCTTCATCGGTTTTTTTGATCTCGAAGAAAAACTACTGAATTCTCTTTTGTTCTGTACTAACTTTTTATTTGTTTCTTTGATAATTGCTTTAAATATTCCGTTTTATCAAATGTTACTTATAAAGAATAAACAGAAAAAAATTGCGCAGATATCATTTTTGGGTTCTTTGTTAATGTTCGTTTGCTGTTATTTTCTATCAAAAAGACTTAGCTTACAAGGAAGTATAATTTCTATTTATATTATCGAAACATTTATAACTTTTT
>NZ_DASWYK010000050.1:0-29358 GCF_036405015.1 Flavobacterium sp.
TGAATACATTCCGTACCAATTACCAAATCCATATCCGTACATTCCAGTGTACATTCCGTCAAAACCTCCATAGTACATTCCAGTATAAGTTCCAGGAACATAGGTTGTTTCTTTTTCTTTACTTACAAGTCTCATGGTTACAACTCCATCGAAATTTTCATCTTGAAGAATTTTTAACTTCTGTTCCTTTGTGAGTTCTTTGGTTGTTTCGTTTAAGTATTGATAAGAAGTTTTAAAAATAGGATGGTTGGCGGCAATTCGATTTTCTGCAACTCTTCTTGATGCTTCATCTTTTACTAAAACAACGACTAAGACCTTTTTGAAATTTTCTTGGGCAGCCGTAATTTTTGGATCTCTCCAGCTGTTTACGATAGAAGTATTGCTGCCACAACCAGAAAACATAACTACAGCGAAAAATAAAAGTAAAGACTTTTTCATATTTTACAGTTAATTGGTTATAAGTAAAAATAACGATAAAATATTAATAAATAGGACTTTATGGAAATAAAAAAAGCTTTTAGTTAAAAGCTTTTTTAATACGATCCAAATCTCTTTTAGTATCTTGTTCTTTTAAAGACTCTCGTTTGTCATAATTTTTCTTTCCTCGACAAAGACCAATTTGCAATTTGGCTAAGCCTTTTTCATTTGTGAATAATTTTAAAGGAACAATAGTAAGTCCTTTTGCCTGCACATTTTTATGAAGCGTTTTTAATTCTTTTTTATTCAAAAGCAGTTTTCGTTCGCTTCTTGATTTATGGTTGAATTGATTTCCAAACGAATATTCTTCGATATACGTATTGATTGCAAAGAGCTCCATGCCACTGAATTCGCAAAAGCTTTCAGTGATATTTGCTTTTCCTAAACGAATTGATTTGATTTCGGTACCAGCTAAAACAATTCCAGCAGTGTAGGTATCGATTATTTCATAATCAAAACGGGCTCTTTTATTTAATATATTGACTGATTTTAACATGAGTGCAAATGTAAGACAAAATTGAAAAACTTTATGCTGGCTAAGATAATTAAAGTTTTTTTTTAATCTATGATTTTAATCATTCCCGAGAGAAAAGCTTACGGCTAAGTTTGTTTCATAATTTCAAAAACAAATTTATAATGAAAAAAATTGTAACGCTAGTAAGTGTTGTATTATTGAGTTTCGCCGCTAAAGCTCAGGATTCAACTCAAGGTTTAAAAGGAACATGGTTCGTAACTTCTCAGTTCGGTTATCAACAGACCAAAACAGCAGATGTAAAAAGTACCAATATTTCTGTATTGCCAATTGTTGGAACATTTGTAACTCCATCTGTTGCTGTTGGAGCGGCTGTTGGTTACATCAATGTAAAAGCAGATTCTGATGCGGGTACAGCAGCAAAAACAGATTTAATTGTTGCACAGCCTTTGGTTAGAAAATATTGGAATGTTGCAGGTTCTCTTTATTTCTTTGGACAATTAGCAGTGCCGATTATTTCAGGGAAAGAAAAAGAAAGTGAGCTAAAAGTAAACCAAATCGGGGTATCTATGTCAGGCGGATTTGATTATTTTGTAACTAAAAATTTCTCTGTAGAGTTTTCTTATGACTTGGCAAACTTTACATCAACAACGCTTGATCCTAAAACGGGCGAAAAAACAACTGTAACTAATTTCGGATTAGCACATGCCGCAAATGTAGATCCATTTTACAATACTGCTTTGGGAGGAAGTAATCCAAATTTAACTTCTCCGATTTCTGTGGGATTTAAATTCTTATTCTAATTTATTCTTTATTTGATTACCGTAAAATTCAATTTAGTAATTTTGCAAAAGAAAGGACCGTACTTTTCATAGTACGGTCTTTTTAGTATTATTAAATAAAGTATAAAAATGCAAAACCAATCTAAAGATCCTTTACACGGAATTACACTTCAAAAAATTGTCGAAGCATTAGTCGACTATTATGGTTTTGATACTTTAGGAGAATTAATTCCTGTCAAGTGTTTTAATTCTAATCCGAGTGTAAAATCGAGTCTTACTTTTTTGAGAAAAACAGATTGGGCAAGAAAAAAAGTAGAAGAGTTATATATAAAAACGCTTCCTAAATTTTCTAATTTATAGTTTGTACGAAATCATTACACCTCCGCGATAAGGAAGCCATTCGCCGCTTTTGTTCCAGTTAACTGTTTTTTCGTATCTTCCTGGAGTTCCGTCATTGTATTTACCATGGTAAAACCCTTGGTGCCAACCACCTCCAACAAAAAAATCCAGTACAAACTTGTCGTTTAGTTTTAAGTTGTATCCTACTGTAGCTCCAATTCTGTAGCCAAAACCATCTTCGTAATGATTGCTGTTCCAATAATTCCATTTTTGTAATTGGTATCTGTCAGCTCCAATGTGGGCACCAGCATAAAAACCATTGTATTTTTCTTTAAAATGGTAGCGGATTTCGGGAGTAAAAGTGATAAGTTTCATTGGATTTTTTCCATCAAAAGATTCCCAAAAAGAAGCCATTACATCGGCACTAAATGTAGTTTTTTCACCAATACTGGTTTCAATTCCAATATTAGGAACTAATAATAAGGCTGTTGCACCATTAAATTTTACAAAAGTCTGACTGTGTAATTGAGATGCTAAAAGAAGAACAGTTAAGGCGAGTATTTTTTTCATGATTATTTTATCGCGTGAGAATAATTAATTTTCGGCACAAATATAACGTAAGTAAATCGTTACTATTGCTGAATACTCTTCTTTTAACAAGATTATTTTTTGTCAGAATCAAATATTGGAATCTAACTATTTAATAACGAGTAAACTACTATATCAAGAAATTTGCCTTCCCAAAATTCTGCTTCTCTTAAATGAGCTTCTTTAACAAATCCGCATTTTTGTAATACTTTTTCTGAGGCATAATTTTCTGGATCGATAACCGCTTCAATCGAATGTAAATTCAAATCTTTAAAACCAAAATTGATTAATACATTTATTGCTTCAGGAACAATTCCTCTTCCGTGAAAATCAGGAGATAACATATAACCAATTTCAGCATGGTAATTTTCAGGCAGTAATCTGTAAAAACCTATAATTCCTAATAATTTTGGGTTGTCTTTAAGTCTTATTCCCCAATTTATGCCAGTATTGTTTTCTATTTTTTCATCAATCATTTTAATATGTTCTAAGGCATCTTCGTTGTTTTTAACTAATGGTCTCGGAATATATTTCATGGTTTCTGGATTAGAACGGAGTTCAAAGACTTCTCTAATATCTGATTCAGTAACTCTGTCAAGAATTAAGCGTTCCGTTTCAATTACAGGGAAAGGAGAAAAATGAAATTCTAGCATTTTTGATTATAGTATTGTAATGGTAAATTTTGCAGTAAAATTTTTGTTTTCATCCAAAACCAAAATCCCTTCTTTTTGGTATAAATCGCCTGAATTTTCATCAGTATCAGAATAACCTAACCAAGGTTCGATACAAACAAAAGCCGCATTTTCTTTTGTCCATAAGCCTAAACTTGGGAAATCTTCGAAATCAACTCTTATATAAGGTTTTGAATTTTCAAGAATAGTTAAAGATTTTGATTCTAATGACTTAAAGATTAATGCATCATTTTTGAAAAGCTCATAATTCAAAGGAACAATTTTATCTTTTGCTTCTAAGATTTTAGTTTTTGATGAGATCAGATCATTTTCAAGAAGATAATATTTTAAATTTTCTTCTTTCTCAAATTGAAAGGCATAATCTTCAAAGTTTTTTGGTAGAGCAATTGCAGGATGTGCACCAATTGAAAATGGCATTTTTTCTTTTCCTACATTAATAATATTGTATTCTAAAGACAAAGAATCTTCATTAAGCGTGTAAATAAGCTGCAACTCGAATTCGAAAGGGTATTTTTTTAAAGTTTCATCAGAAGATTTTAAAGAGAATACGGTTTTATTGTCAGTTTTTTCGATTAATTCAAATTCCATGTCACGTGCAAAACCATGTCTTGGTAATTCATATTCTTTACCATTAATGGTATATGTGTTGTTTTTTAATGTTCCGACAATTGGAAAAAGAACAGGAGAATGTTTTCCCCAGAAATCAGGATTACCTTCCCAGATATATTCTTTGTTTTGATTGTCTTTTATTGAAATTAACTCCGCTCCAGCATGTTTAATGGAAGCGCTTAGCTTTGAATTTGAAATAGTTGTAGTCAAAATATCTAGTGTAAAATGATTGTTTTTTAAAGTGAGGTAAAGATATTTTATAAAATTTAGTTTTTTAATAAAATGAGCTAAATTATTTAATTGATAAAATTTTGCTAAAATTAAATTTATGTTTTGAAATTTCTCTGTAAATAGCTTTTTTTTTCATTAATTTGCTACATAAACAGCTAAAAAATATGAAAAAGCAATGTGCAAAAGCCATTTTAACCGCGGCTTTATTTTTTGGGATTTCATCGGTATGGGCGCAGAAAACTCCGGCAGCGACAGCGGCAAATCCAGTAAACAATTACAATTATCATGATGCCTTTGGTCCACATTTTTACACCAAAAACGGAACATCAACCCGTACAGCAAGCGGTCAGCCAGGAGCTGAATACTGGCAGAACAGAGCCGATTATCAAATCACAGCAAAATTAAACGGGACAACAAACGAGATTGTTGGTACAGACGAAATTACATATACAAATAATAGTCCGGATAAATTAGGATTTCTTTGGCTGAATTTAGATCAAAACTTATTTAAAGAGGATTCAAGAGGAAATGCGGTTGTACCTTTAACAGGAAGCCGTAACGGAGCACAAGGACAAGTTTTTGATGGTGGAAACAAAATTAAATCTGTAAAAGTAATTTCAGGAGGAAAAGGTAAAGCAGAAGTTGAAGCAAAATATGTTGTTACAGATACCAGAATGCAAATTTTTCTTCCACAGGAGTTAGCAGCAAAAGGTGGTTCTGTAAAAATTAAAATCGAATTCTCTTTTATCGCACCATTTGAAGGGTCAGACAGAATGGGAGTTTTAGAAACTAAAAACGGAAAAATCTTTACTATTGCGCAATGGTACCCACGTATGTGTGTGTATGATGATGTAAGAGGATGGAACACAGCTCCGTATTTAGGTGCTTCTGAGTTTTACTTGGAATATGGTGATTTTGACGTGAAGTTAACTGTTCCTGGAAATCATTATGTAGTGGCTTCTGGAGAATTGGTAAACGGTCAGGAGGTATTTTCTGCAGAACAATTAAAAAGATATAAAGAAGCTTCTAATAGTGATAAAACAGTTATGATTCGTACAGCTTCTGAAGTTGAATCAACTGCAAATAGCAATGCGGGAACTGAAAAAACATGGCATTACAAAATCAAAAATGCACGTGATTTCTCTTGGGCTTCGTCTTCGGCTTTTATCTTAGATGGTGCAAAAATCAACCTTCCAAGTGGTAAAAAATCATTAGCATTGTCTGCTTATCCAGTTGAAAGTGATGGTCGTGATGGCTACGGACGTTCTACAGAATATGTAAAGGCTTCAATCGAACATTATTCAAAACAATGGTTTGAATATCCTTATCCTGCAGCTACAAACGTAGCAGGAAATGAAGGAGGAATGGAATATCCAGGAATTGTTTTCTGTGGATGGAAATCTAAAGGACAAGATCTTTGGGGAGTTACAGATCACGAATTTGGACATATTTGGTTTCCTATGATTGTTGGTTCTAATGAAAGATTATTTGGATGGATGGATGAAGGTTTTAATACTTTTATCAATTCATTAAGTACAGCAGCATTCAATAATGGTGAATATAAAGAACCTGCATCTGATTTGCATCAGGAAGCTGAATCATTTACTCGTCCTGATTTGGAAACAATTATGAGTTCGCCAGATAATATGAAAGAAGCTAATATTGGGATGTTGTGCTATTTTAAACCAAGTGCAGGATTAATCATTTTAAGAGAACAGATTTTAGGGAAAGAGCGTTTTGATACTGCTTTCAGAACTTATATTGAACGTTGGGCATACAAACATCCTCAGCCTGACGATTTCTTTAGATCAATGGAAAATATTGCAGGTGAAGATTTAAGCTGGTTCTGGAGAAGCTGGTACGTAAACAACTGGAGATTTGATCAAGGTATTAATTCAGTAATGTACGTTAAAAATGATCCGTCAAAAGGAGCGGTAATTACGGTTGAAAACTTCGATAAAATGCCAATGCCGATTGTTTTAGATGTTAAAACGAAAAGCGGAAAAGTTACAAGAGTTAATCTTCCTGTAGAAATCTGGCAACGTAATAATAGTTGGTCTTTCAAACATAATTCAACAGAAGAAATTGCAAGTATAACTTTAGATCCTGATCATGTTTTTCCAGATAATAACGAATCAAATAATGTTTGGACAGCTGGAAAAGGTAAGTTAGAAAAAGACATTATTTTAGATGCATATGTAGGTAATTATGCTACTAAAACTTCGCCTTTGACAATTGAATTGACAGAGAAAAATAGTGTTTTAAGTGCGGAACTTCCAAACTATCCAAAATTCTCTTTATCTCCTGTTGCAGGTGAAAAAGATACATTTGAATCGTCTAGAGCTGGATTGAAATTTAAATTCAATGAAGCTAAAACAGGTTTTGATATGATTCTTATGGGAAATAATCAGGTAATACCTTTTACTAAGAAGTAAAAAAGCTGAATTATAAAACATTTAAAACCCGATAATTAGAAATAATTATCGGGTTTTGTATTTTAATGTATTAACAAAACGCAAAAAAAATGTTAGAATTTTTAATTTTTGTTTTGTAAATAAAAAAAAGATGTACTTTTGCACCGATGAATAAAATAAGTTTACATATAACTTCTTTGTCACGGACAAACTCACCGATTACTTCTCCCGAAGTACGGACACTATCTCTATAGTGTTCACTGAGTTTTATAGCCGTATATTTATTCATATCCATTTTTCATTTTGAAATCACATAATTTGTCCATTGGACAAACATATCCTAAAAGTATTTATTATTTTGTAAATTTTCTTGATCAAGGTTTTGATTTTGAGAAAGTTACTTCTTTTATGCTTAAATTTATTGGATTCAATTCTGGATTTCAAACGAGTCAATATGCTTTAATTTTTAACTCTAACTTCAATTATTGAAATGAAGATCTCTATTGTTGTTACCCAGGAAGAACACTTCAAATTCGCACAGGAAATCTGCGATACGATAGAATCATCTGCCTTGTTGAGAGGTACGGGGATTGCTAAAAGAACTCCTGAGTACATTCAGAAAAAAATGTCGAATGGTGATGCGATGATTGCTCTGGCCGATGGAAAATTTGCAGGTTTTTGTTATATCGAAAGCTGGGAACACGGAAAATTCGTGGCACATTCTGGTTTAATTGTACACCCAGACTACAGAAGTTTAGGTTTGGCAAAAAAGATCAAATCAAAAGTTTTTGATTATTCTTTGAAGAGATTTCCGGATGCTAAAATATTCGGAATTACAACTGGTTTGGCGGTTATGAAAATTAACTCTGAACTTGGCTATAAACCTGTTCCTTTCTCAGAATTAACAACCGATCCGAGTTTTTGGGCAGGCTGTAAAACATGTACTAATTTCCCGATTTTACAAAGCAAAGAAAACAAAATGTGTCTTTGTACAGGAATGTTGTACGATCCGAAAGAAAAACAAAAAAATCCGCCGAGACATCCTTTTAATGAGGCTGTTCTAAGCAGATTGAAAAAAATCAAACAGGCTTTATTCTTAAACAAAATATTGTCATTTATTTTTTTATTCAAAATTTAATTAAAAAGAAATCTCAAACTGCTACATACGAAAGTATTAGCCTAAATTATAAAAAATGAAAAAAGTAGTATTAGCTTATAGCGGAGGATTAGATACCTCGTATTGTTTGAAATATTTAAAAAATGAAAAAGGATACGAAGTTCACACTGTTCTTGTTGACACAGGAGGATTCGACGCAGAAGAATTATCAGCAATAGAAAAAAGAGCTTACGAGTTAGGAAGTGCACAACACGCAAACTTGACAATCGTAGACAAATATTATGATAAAGCTATAAAATATTTGATTTTTGGAAACGTATTAAAAAATAATACATATCCATTATCAGTAAGTGCAGAGCGTGTTTTCCAAGCTATTGAAGCAATTAAATATGCTAAAAAAGTGGGAGCAAGCGCAATCGCACACGGAAGTACAGGTGCAGGAAATGATCAAATTCGTTTCGATTTGATTTTCCAAACTATTGCTCCAGAAATCGAAATCATTACACCAATTAGAGACTTAAAATTGTCGAGACAAGAAGAAGTAGAATACCTTCAAAAAAATGGTGTAAGCTATTCTTGGGAAAAAGCACAATATTCTATCAATAAAGGACTTTGGGGAACAAGTGTTGGAGGAAAAGAAACTTTAACTTCTGGAAAACCATTGCCAAGTGAAGCTTATCCTTCACAATTGCAAAAAGATGGTGAAGAAAAGGTAACACTTCATTTTGAGCAGGGAGAATTAGTTGGTTTAAACGGAAAAACAGATAAACCTTCAAACAATATCGTAGCGCTTGAAAAATTGGCAAATGCTTACGCAATTGGTAGAGATATTCACGTTGGAGATACGATTATCGGAATTAAAGGTAGAGTTGGTTTTGAAGCTGCTGCTCCATTAATTATCATCAAAGCGCATCATTTATTAGAGAAACATACTCTAGGAAAATGGCAACAATATTGGAAAGAGCAGTTAGGAAACTGGTACGGAATGTTATTTCACGAAGGTCAGTTTTTAGATCCTGTAATGAGAAACATTGAAACGTTTTTGCAAGACACTCAAAAAACAGTAAATGGAACAGTAACTGTTTCATTAAAACCATATCATTTCTCACTTGACGGAATCGAATCTGAAAATGATTTAATGAACACTGGTTTCGGTCAGTATGGCGAAATGAATAATGCTTGGACATCTGAAGATGCAAAAGGATTTATTAAGATTTTAGGAAATGCTCAAAATATTTTCTCATCTGTAAACAAATTAGACCATGATTAATGTCGGAATTATTGGTGGTTCGGGCTACACCGCCGGAGAACTCATCAGAATTTTAATGTATCATCCAAAAGTAAACATCGATTTTGTTTACAGTACAACAAATGCTGGAAAACCACTTTCTGTAGCGCATCACGATTTGATGGGCGATATTGAAATGAATTTCACAGCTGAAATCAATCCGAATGTGAATGTTGTTTTCTTGTGTTTAGGTCACGGAAAGTCGATTTCATTTTTGAAAGAAAATCAGTTTGCAAGTCACACTAAAATCATTGATTTAGGAAATGATTTCAGATTGAACAAAGATGCACATTTCGAAGGAAAAGATTTCGTTTACGGATTGCCTGAAATCAATAAAGCTGAAATTAAAAAAGCAAATTATATTGCTAATCCAGGTTGTTTTGCAACGGCTATACAGTTGGCTTTATTGCCTTTAGCAGAACATAATTTGTTGAATAACGATGTTCATATTAATGCAACAACAGGAAGTACGGGAGCAGGAGTAAGCCTTTCAGAAACTTCTCATTTCAGCTGGAGAAACAATAATATGTCTCATTACAAAGCTTTTGAACACCAGCATTTAGGTGAAATTTCAGAAAGTTTGGTTCAGTTGCAAGATGATTTTGACAGCGAATTGCTTTTTATTCCGAACAGAGGAGATTTTCCAAGAGGAATTTTTGCAACGCTTTACACATTGTGCGATGATAGTTTAGAGCAATTAGTTGAAAAATACCAAGAGTTCTATAAAAATGAACCTTTCGTAACGATTACAACTACTAACATCAATATGAAGCAAGTGGTTCAAACGAACAAATGTATCATTAGTTTATTGAAAAAAGGAAACCGGGTTTTGATTACATCAATTATAGATAACTTAACCAAAGGTGCTTCAGGACAAGCAATTCAAAATATGAATTTAATGTTCGGATTAGAAGAAACCACAGGTTTACATTTGAAACCAAGCGGATTTTAGTGGAAGTTAGAAGTTAAAAGTTAGATGTTAAATGTCTGAACTCAACTTCTAAACTTTACAAATAATTTTTAAGTTAAAGTTTTTAAGCTCAAATGTAACCGTATTGCATTTAACTTCTAACTTTTAACAAATAACATTTAACTTTTTCAAAAAATGAACTTATTCAACGTTTACCCATTATATGACATCACTCCAGTAAAAGCAATTGATTGCACTATTATAGACGACAAAGGAGTAGAATATTTAGATTTATATAGCGGACATGGTGTGATTTCTATCGGACACACACAGCCGGATTATGTATCAAAACTTAAAAATCAAATCGATCATTTAGGTTTTTATTCGAATGCAATTCAAAATCCTTTGCAGGTTGAATTGGCACAGAAATTAGGAAAACTTTCAGGATTAGAAGATTATGAGTTGTTTTTATGCAGTTCTGGTGCTGAGGCAAATGAAAATGCTTTAAAATTAGCTTCTTTTCATAACGGAAAATCAAGAGTTGTGGCTTTTCATAATTCTTTCCACGGAAGAACTTCTGCAGCTGTTGCAGTTACAGATAACAAAAAGATTGTTGCGCCAATAAACGCTCAACAAGAAGTAACATTTTTGCCTTTAAACCAAATCGAATTGGTTGAAGCGGAATTAGCAAAAGGAGATGTTTCTTCTGTAATTATCGAAGGAATTCAAGGAGTTGGAGGTTTAGACCAAGGAACAACGGAATTTTTTCAAGCTTTAGAAAAAGCATGTAAAAAACACGATGTAGTTTTAATCTTAGACGAAGTACAGTCAGGATACGGAAGAAGCGGGAAATTTTTCGCTTTCCAACACCACGGAATCAACGCTGATATTATTTCAGTTGCAAAAGGAATGGGGAATGGTTTCCCAGTTGGAGCGATTTTGATTTCTCCAAAATTCGAAGCAAGTTTCGGATTATTAGGAACTACTTTCGGCGGAAGCCATTTGTCTTGTGCAGCAGGAATTGCAGTTTTAGACGTAATTGAAAAGCTTGATTTACAGAAGAATGTAAATGAAGTTTACGAATATTTCTTAGAGAAAATCAAAGAAGTTGAGGGAATCAAACAAGTAAAAGGAAAAGGATTAATGCTCGGAGTAGAGTTTGATTTTGATGTAGCGGCTTTAAGAAAGAAATTAATTATTGAAAAACACATTTTTACAGGAAGCGCAAACAACAAAAATCTATTGAGAATTTTACCGCCTTTAACTGTGAAAAAAGCAGATATCGATACGTTTGTAAAAGCTTTAAAAGAAAGTTTAGAAGAATTAAAAAACTAAACGTAAAAGCATCCTAACAGGTTTCTAAAACCTGTTAGGTATAAAAATTAGACTTGGAAATATATTCAAGTAACAAACCTAACAGGTTTTCAAAACCTGTTAGGATAAATTAGGTTTCGATTAAACGAATTGACGATTAACCAATTAAACCAAAAAAAATGAAACCATTATCAATTGAAACACGCAATGCGGTTTTGCGGACTATGGCAAAGCTTGTTGAACAGGAGCGGAATCAGATTATTTTGACTAATCAGGAAGATTTAAGCGATTACGACGGTTCAGATTTAGCGATGGAAGAACGCCTAAAAGTAGATGATAAAAAAGTAGATGAAATGATTTTATCGCTTAATCAGTTAGCTTCGCAGGAAGATCCCATCGGCATTGAGCGTTTTCATTTTACTCATGATAATGGAATTAAGGTGGTGAATAAAACCGCAGCTTTCGGAACCATTTTAATTATTTATGAATCTCGCCCAGATGTTACAATTGAAGCTGGCGGAATCGCTTTTAAATCTGGAAATAAGATTTTATTAAAAGGGGGAAAAGAATCTTTAAAATCAAATTTAAAGATTGTGAGTCTTTGGCATCAAGCCTTAGAGGAAAACGGAGTTTCAAAAGACTGGGTAGAATATCTGAACTATAATAGAACCGAAACTCAGGCATTTTTAGAAAAACCAACTCAAAAAGTAGATTTAATTGTTCCAAGAGGAGGAGAAAAATTAATTGAGTTTGTAAAAGCGCATGCGACTTGCCCGGTAATCATAAGCGGACGCGGAAATAATTTTGTTTACGTTCATGAAGATGCTGATACGGATTTGGCTTTAAAAGTAATTTTGAATGCTAAAACGGCTAAAATTTCGGCTTGTAATGCTTTAGATAAAGTTTTGATAAGTTCGAAACTACCAAATTTTGAAGGTTTCACAGCAATGTTAATCGAAGCTCTAATAGAATCAAAAGTAGAAGTAATTGTTGACAAATCGTTAGAGAATTTCGAGAATACGAAAACTATCCAAAACGAAGATATTTGGTACGAAGAGTTTTTAGATTATAAAATCGTAATCGGAACCATCGATTCTGAGAATCATGCAATTGACATGATTAATAAATATTGCGGAGGACATTCTGCAGCAATTATTACTAGAGATAATGATGTTGCACAGCAGTTTATGGAATCGATAGATGCCGCAGCGGTTTACCAAAATGCATCGACCCGTTTCACAGACGGCGGACAATTCGGTCTTGGCGGAGAATTAGCAATCAGCACTGATAAACTTCATCAAAGAGGACCAATTGGTTTACAGCATTTGGTGACCAATAAATGGTATGTGTACGGAGAAGGACAGATTAGATAATTTTAGATTGCAGATTTTAGATTTTAGATTGTGAATTATTGATTTTTGAATTTGATATTGTAATTGATATCGAATTGAAATTTTTTCAACATGTAGCTTTGCGAACTTAGCGTTTATATTCACAAACAAAATCAAAAAAACCTTGCGCTCTTTGCGGTTAAAAAAACAAGACATGGCAAAAAAGAGGATTTTATTAAAAATAGGAAGTAATACTTTAACCAAAGAAACCAATCATATTTCGCGGGGAAAGATTGAAGATCTTGGAGTGCAGATTGCAGCTTTAAACGACGAATATGAATTTATCATCGTAAGTTCTGGAGCAATTGCGGCGGCAAAGCAATTTGTAAAGCTGGATAATCAAGATAAAGATGTTTTTGTAAAACAAGCTTTAGCTTCTATCGGACAGCCTCATTTAATGCGGATTTACAATGAGAATTTTAAGGATTTAGGATTAAATACTTCACAGTGTTTACTTTCTTATTCTGATTTTGAAAAAGAACAGACCAAAAAGAATATTGTAAATACGATTAATGTTTTGGTTAAAAACAATTACATTCCGATCATCAATGAAAATGATACCGTGGCGACAGATGAGATTCGGTTTGGGGATAACGATAAATTAGCGGCTTTAACGGCGGTTCTTTTAAATGTTGACATTCTGATAATTGCAACCAATACAAACGGAATTTATACGAAAGAAACCTTTCAAAATGAAGTTCCAGAAACAATAAAATTGGTAAATGATTTAAAATCGCTTGAAAAAGAAATCGGAGATTCAAAATCATCGCACGGAACAGGAGGAATGCAATCTAAAATCGAAGCAGCTGGAATTGCAAAAGAAGCCGAAATAGAAACTTGGATCGTCAACGGATTAAATGATAATTTTATTCTGCGGGCACTGAAAGACGAAATTCCATTTACGAAAATTTTATAGCCACGAATTCACGAATTACTCATTTTACTATCTAAACGAAATATTAATTCGAATTCATTCGAAAAAAATAATCGTAAAGATTTGAAAAAATAATTCGTGAATTCGTGGCGGAAAACAACTCAAAAAAAACAAAAGGCAAAGACATGAACTATACCTCAATAAAAGAAATCAACTCATTATCAAAATGGGTAAACCAAGCGATCAAAATCAAAAAAAATCCGCTTAAAAATCAAAGTTTAGGGAAAAACAAAACTTTAGGAATGTTATTCTTCAACCCAAGTTTAAGAACGCGTTTGAGTACTCAAAAAGCGGCTATGAACTTAGGAATGAATGTTATGGTAATGAATTTTACCAACGAAGGATGGACATTAGAATTTGAAGATGGAGCAGTGATGAATTCTGGTGCTTCGGAACATATTAAAGAAGCAGCAGAAGTAGTTTCTCAATATTGTGATATCATCGCAATTCGTGCTTTCGCAGGATTGGTTGACAAAGAAAAAGATTATGCTGAGACAGTAATTTCAGGATTTTTGAAATATGCTACAGTGCCAATTGTAAACATGGAAAGTGCTATACGTCACCCGTTGCAGTCACTTGCAGATGCGATTACAATGGAAGAATTCAAACCAAGACACAAAAACAAACAAAAAGTAGTGCTTTCTTGGGCTCCGCATCCAAAAGCGTTACCACAAGCAGTTGCCAATTCATTTGTAGAAATGATGCAAATGCAAAAAGATATGGATTTTGTAATCACACATCCAGAAGGTTACGAATTGAGTCCAGAAATTACAAAAGACTGCACAATTGAATACGATCAAGATAAAGCTTTCGAAAATGCTGATTTTGTTTACGTAAAAAACTGGAGTAATTTCAACGATTACGGAAAAGTAACCAACAGCGATCCAAATTGGACTGTTACAGCAGAGAAAATGGCTTTAACCAACAATGGAAAATTCATGCACTGCCTTCCTGTTCGTCGTAACGTAATCGTAACGGATGAAGTTTTAGATGGAGAAAATTCAATTGTAATTGAACAAGCAAATAATAGAACGTATTCTGCACAATTAGTTTTACAAAAGATTCTAAAGAAGATATAAATTAAGGTGCAAAGGCACAAAGTGACAGAGGTGCAAAGGAAAACCTCTGAGCCTTTGTTCCTCTGAACCTTTGAACCTTAAACGAAATGAACGTATCAGTAATAAAAATAGGTGGAAACATCATTGACAATCCGGCAGAATTAGAACAATTTTTAACTGATTTTTCTAAAATTGAAGGGTATAAAGTTTTAGTTCACGGCGGTGGAAAATCGGCTACGAAAATGGCTCAGAGTATTGGTTTGGTTCCGCAAATGATTGACGGACGCCGAATTACAGATGCTCCAATGTTGGATGTTGTAGTTATGATTTACGCTGGTCAAATTAACAAACATGTTGTGGCGCAATTGCAGGCGAAAGACAACAATGCAGTTGGTTTTTCTGGAGCTGACGGGAATTTGATTCAATCAACAAAAAGAAATCACCCAACAATTGATTACGGATTTGTTGGTGATGTAAAACAAGTCAATACCAAATTACTGGCAACTTTATTAGAAGCTGGAATTGTGCCCGTTTTTTGCGCAATCACACACGATAAAAACGGCCAATTATTAAACACAAATGCCGATACTATCGCAAGCGAATTGTCAATTGCATTGTCTGAAGTTTTTGATGTTACGCTGACTTACTGTTTTGAAAAACAAGGCGTTTTGATGGATTCAGAAGATAATTCATCTGTAATTACAGAAATCAATGAAGTATTATATAATAAACTAAAAGAAGAAAAAGTAATTCACTCTGGAATGATTCCGAAATTGGATAACTGTTTCAATAGTTTATCAAGAGGTGTGCAGAAAATCAAAATTGGGCATCACAAAATGCTTCAAAATGCAGATGTTCCGCATACAACGATTACGTTATAAAAGTTGTCGCCACGAATTACACGAATTGACACTAATTTCATCTCTTAAAAGAGAAAATAATTTTAGTCGCACATTAAAAAGTTTATTTTTATTTTAAATCTGCAACAAAAAAATAATTTGCGAAAATTCGTGTAATTCGTGGCAAAAAAATAGAGCGCACAAGGTATTTTAAATAAATTTGCGCAAGTAAAAATGGTCATAGGAAAGCTCAAAAACTTTGTTGCTTTGTCCCTTTGAGCCTTTGAACCTTATTAAAATGAAAAATATAGATACGCTTACCCAGGAAGCAATTGAACTATTAAGAAATCTGATTGAAACACCTTCATTTTCAAGCGAAGAAGATCAAACGGCTCTTTTAATAGAAAATTGGTTCAATCAGAATGAAATTCCTTTCAAAAGAGAAAACAACAATGTATGGGCTTTCAATAAATATTTTGACGAAAACAAACCAACACTTTTATTAAACTCACATCACGATACCGTAAGACCAAATCAGGCTTACACCAACGATCCGTTTAAAGCAATCGAAAAAGACGGAAAATTATTCGGTTTAGGAAGTAATGACGCTGGAGGATGTCTTGTTTCGTTATTAGCAACATTCGTTCATTTTTACGAAAATCAAAATTTATCGCATAACATTGTTATCGTTGCTTCGGCAGAAGAAGAAAGCAGCGGTAAAAACGGTTTAAACAGTGTTTTAAAACACTTACCAGAATTAGATTGTGCAATTGTAGGAGAACCTACTTTAATGCAATTGGCTGTTGCAGAAAAAGGACTTTTGGTTTTAGATGTAAAAGTAAAAGGAACCGCAAGCCACGCGGCGCATCAAAACGATGATAACGCTTTATATAAATCAATTCCGGTAATGGAATGGTTTAAGAACTATAAATTCGATAAAATCTCAGGTGTTTTAGGTCCTGTAAAAATGACCGTGACACAGATTAATGCTGGAAAACAACACAATGTTGTGCCATCAGAATGTGATTTGGTTGTCGATATTCGTGTAACAGATTGTTATACAAATGCTGAGATTTTAGAAGTTGTAAAAGCAAATGTAAACGCCGAAGTAACACCAAGATCAATGCATTTAAATGCTTCTTCTATTCCAGTTGAACATGGTTTAGTTCAAGCGGGAATTGCTTTGGGAAGAACAACGTATGGTTCGCCAACACTTTCAGATCAATCGGTTTTAAGCTGTAAGTCTTTAAAATTAGGACCAGGAGAAACGTTGCGTTCACACTCAGCAGACGAATTTATTTTTGTAAACGAAATTGTAGAAGGAGTCGACTTGTATATTAAAATACTGACTGGTTTCTTTAAATTATAAGGAAAGAAAAATAGCCACGAATTCACGAATTATTTTGTTACTATCTAAACGAAATATTAATTCGAATTAATTCGAAAAAAATAATCACAAAGATTTGAAAAAATAATTCGTGAATTCGTGGCGAAAAAAAACACAACCTATGAAACTTTGGGAAAAAGGAATACCAACAGATAAACAAATCGAGCAATTTACAGTAGGAAACGACCGTGAATTAGATTTGGTTTTAGCAAAATACGATGCTTTAGGTTCAATCGCGCATGCCAAAATGTTAGGTCAGATTGGTTTGTTGACAGAGGAAGAAACAACTTCTTTGGTTGATGCTTTAAACGAAATCATTGCGGATATCGTAGTAGGAAATTTCGAAATCGAAGACAGTTTTGAAGATGTTCATTCTAAAATCGAATATTTGCTGACAGATAAACTTGGCGATGCAGGAAAGAAAATCCACACAGCGCGTTCTCGTAACGATCAAGTTTTAGTTGATGTTCACTTGTATTTAAAAGACGAATTAAAAGCAATAAAAGAGCAGGTAAAAACACTTTTTGATTTGTTGATGGAATCGGCAGAGAAACATCAAAATGTATTATTGCCAGGTTATACGCATTTGCAAATTGCAATGCCATCTTCATTCGGAATGTGGTTTTCGGCTTATGCTGAAAGTTTGATTGACGATATTACAATGTTGAACGCCGCTTCAAAAATTGTAGATCAGAATCCGTTAGGTTCTGCTGCAGGTTATGGAAGTTCATTTCCAATCAACAGAACTTTTACTACTCAGGAATTAGGTTTTGAAACCTTGAAATACAATGCTGTTGCAGCACAAATGAGCCGTGGAAAAGCAGAAAAAACAGTTGCTTTTGCTATGACAAGTGTTGCAGGAACATTGTCAAAGTTTGCAATGGACGTTTGTTTGTATATGAGCCAGAATTTCGATTTTATCGGTCTTCCGGCGCATCTTACAACAGGCTCTAGTATTATGCCTCACAAGAAAAACCCAGATGTTTTCGAATTAATCAGAGGAAAATGCAATAAGATTCAGGCACTTCCTTACGAAATCACTTTAATTACCAATAATCTTCCAAGCGGTTATCATAGAGATTTACAGCTTTTAAAAGAAGGTTTATTTCCAGCAATTCAAAACTTAAAAGCTTGTTTGGATATTGCGATTTTCTCAATTAAAGACATCACAGTAAAAGATCATATTTTAGAAGATAAAAAATACGATTATTTATTTACAGTTGATACTTTAAACGAAATGGTTGTAGCAGGAATGCCGTTTAGAGATGCTTATAAGGCCGTTGCAGAACAATTAGAAGCAGGAACGTACAAATCTCCAAAAGAGACCAAACACACGCACGAAGGCAGTATCAATAATTTATGTCTAGACGCGATAAAAGATAAAATGAAAGCAGCTTTCTAATTTATTTGAATAGCATTAAATTATTATAAAAACAAAAGGTCATCGATTTAGTTTCAATGACCTTTCGTTTTTATAAAGAAGTTTTAATTTTTTACCAGTTTAAAAGTTTTGCTTCGATTTTCGATTTGAACTTTACAGATATAAATGCCTTGCGAAAGATTTCCAACATTCAATTCTAGTTTTTCATCAGCTGAAACATTTTTAGAATGCGAATAAACTTTTGTACCATTAGATGAAAATAAATTGACTTGTGCCAAACCGTTTTCAGAACTTGAAAAATCAATATTCAAAAGTTTATTGATAACAGATGGATAGTATTTTAGATTTAGATTATTGACATTATCATTCAGTCCTAAATTATTGCAACTCGTGGATAAAACGCCTTGATTGGTAACCTGAAGAGTTGCTCCAGCTCCACAAGTCGCATTCGAAACAAAACCTGCAACATTTGCAGTTGGTAAAACGGTGTAAGAGTATGGCGGTTTTGTTACCGTTGTTCCTGAGTTTGAAGGTGCATTTAAACAATCAGAGAAAGCAATACCAATTGTTCCTCCGTCTGTACTAACATAATTTTTAAAAGCAGTTCCGATTTTAGCGAAATCGGTACCTTCAACATAGCAGGTCGTATTGTTGTTACCACCGCCTAAACCAATTGCAAGTGAACCCGAAACAGAAGTATTGTAATAACAGTTTAAAATATGAAGTTCAGCATTTCTAGCTCTCGGCATTCTTTCTTTGCAACCTTCTGCCCAATAACAATTTTTGAAAGTTATACTGTAATGACCATCAGTAGGAGCATCAGATTTTGATGATCCAACTAAATCTGAGAATCTATGATCGTCTGCACCTCCAGATCCTCCGGCTTTTGGTGTTTTCAGATAAGTAAATTTACACCAAGAAACAGTAACATTATCTGCTGCGCCTTTGTTGTCAAAATTACCGTCCATTCCGTCTTGAAACTCGCAATGATCTACCCAGATATTTGTAGCTTCGGAAGTTAAGTTATCACGTCCGTCAACATCATAGGCGCCTGGTCCTTCAAAAATCAAATTTCGGATAATGATGTTATTCGATCCTGGTTTTAAATTCAATATTCCAGAACCAGAGGCGGTTTGATCCAAGTTTACCAATCGAGCACCTGGAAGTCCGATAATTGTTTTGTCATTAATCTGCAGGCTGGTATAGGTGCAGTTTATAGTTCCTGAGACTAAAATAACTTGTGGTGTGGTAAGTTTAAGTTTTGCTGTTAAATCGGCCAAAGAAGTAACTGTAACAGGAGTGGCGCTTCCTCCGCCAGTTGCAGAAGCTCCAAATCCTTCGGGTGCACTCATAAAATAATTTTGTGCAAAGAGAAAGGAGCAAGGCAACAGCAATGCCAATAACATAAGTTTTGTTTTCATTTTAAGCGTGGTTTTTTGTGGTTAAATAGTGAATGTAATCGATTGCACAAATGTAAAAGAATAAAAATAAATTCAAATTAATTTATCAATTTTTTATGTTTTAAAGTTTTGATTACAAGAGTTATAAGTGTTGTTTTTACACTAAAAAAGTCAAGCTTTTTATTTTGTAAATTAGAATGAAATAAACAATTGTTTTCTACATTTTATTAAAGAAGAGAAATTTCATACTAATTCCATATATTTGAGTTTAGGTTTAATTGAAACAAATGAAAAAATTTAACGAACAATCAACTGAGGCTCTATGGGAAAAAGGATTAATAACAGAGAATCAGTTTGATGAAATAAAATCATATCGAAATTTGAATATCTTTTCGGTAAATGCTGAATTAAAGCTTTTTCTTTATTTATCAGTACTTTTATTTACGTCTGGAATTGGAATTTTGATTTATGAAAATATAGATTCAATAGGGCATATTGCTATTCTTTCGCTACTTTTAATTGTGATCGCGGTTTGTTTTTATTACTGCTTTAAGAATTCGAAAGGCTTTCAGAAAGAAGAAACAACTTTTGAACATCCTGTTCTCGAATATCTTGTTTTGGCAGGGAATATTCTAACCTGTATTTTTATAGGATACCTTCAATTTCAATACAAACCTTTTGGCGAACATTACGGATTAGCAACTCTAGTTCCAACTATTGTGAGTTTCTTTTGTGCTTATTACTTTGATAATAGAAGTGTTTTAACGATTGCTGTAACGGGATTAGCAGCTTATGTAGGACTTTCTGTAACACCGCAAAGTTTATTAGATGATAATAATTTTTATGCAAACCAAAGTTTGAGCTATTCTGCTATTTTGCTTGGAGGTTTATTGATTTTATGGACAATTTACAGCAAACGAATTTCATTAAAAACTCATTTCACCCTAATTTTCCTGACTTTTGCTTTGCATATTATAAGTATTGCAGCAATTAGTAATTTCTTTGATTACAATAGTTTAGAATGGATCATTTTTGCTTTTATTTTATTAGGTTCCACTTTTTATTTTTATAAAATCAGTCATGAACTTAAAGCAATGTCATTATACGTTTTTATGATTTTGTATGCCTATATTGGAGCTAATTTAGTTTTGTTTAGAATCTTTGAAAATGTTGATTTTTCTGATATTTGGGAATTATTATTTTTCTTACTTCCAGTATATTTTGTAGGTTCAATTATAATGTTCATTAAATTAATTAAAAACTTTCATAAAGAAATTGCAGAATGATAGTCTATGATAAAAAAATATTGGATAATGAAATTTTGGTCGATGAAGCTGATACTTTGTGCAAAGGTGGTTTTATAAGTAAAGAGCAAAAGAAATTTATCAAAAAAGAATTACCTGTTTTTAAAAGCCAGGATAATATTCTAGTAAGAATTGGATTCTTTTTATTAGGAAGTTTGTTGTACAGTTCTATTTGTGGTGCAATTACAATTGTCGGATTAAGTTCAGAACATTTGTATTTTCAAATCTGCTGTTATCTTTTTGCAGCTATTGGTTTTGTGGGAGCAGAACTGTTAGCAAAACAAAATTATAATAATCACGGATTAGATGATGCTTTTATTTTAGGAGCTATTTTAAATGTTGGATCTGCTATTGCAATAACAACAGAAGGATACGAATCTGTGATCGCTTTTTTTATAGCAGTTGCTTCCATTTTTATGTTTTTAAGATACCTTCATTTGCTCTCAATGTTGGTTTTCTGTTTAGCAATAACAGCATTTTTATTTTTTCAAATGTTTCAATTTGGAGATGTTGGAAGAGCTCTTCTACCATTTGCAGCAATGATATTTGCAGCAATTTTTTATTTTGTAACAAAGAAATTAATAAGCCAATTAACGAAGAGCTATTATTTAAACGGACTTTTATTAGCAAAAAGCTTTTGTTTAGTATTGTTTTATCTTTCCTGTAATTATTTAGTGGTAAGAGAACTTTCAGAAGAGCTTTTAGGAACAGAAGTAAAACCAGGAACAGATATTCCGTTTGCATTTTTCTTTTATGGCTTTACATTTATAGTTCCAACTGTTTATTTAGTACAAGCTTTAAAAACAAAGGATAGAATTATGCTTTGGATTAGCTTTTTGGCTATAGCATTTTCAATTTACACCATTCGATTCTATTATTCAATTTTGCCAATCGAAGTGGCGCTAACTCTTGGAGGTTTAGTTTTATTTGTAATTGCTTATTTTTCAATTAAAAAATTAAAGGAAAAAGAAAGTGGTTTAACTTTTAAAACAGATAGAATCAACCATTCTGATGCGCTTTTAAACGCAGAAGCTTTGGTTGTGGCTTCCACTTTCGGAATGAAACCAGAAGTGAAAACAGCTTCTCCTATGGAATTTGGAGACGGAGGTTTCAGCGGAGGAGGTTCTGGAGGAAGCTTTTAAAGAAAAAGTTGCCACAGATTAAAAGTATTAAAATGATTTAGAAACGACTCTAAATTAAGTTGCCACGAATTCCACGAATTTGCACTAATTAATTAGCGTCAATTTGTGAAATTCGTGGCAAAAAATCATTTTAATCCTTTTAATCTGTGGCAGAAAATTATACTTTACTTTTTAGTGCTCCAGCGTCAATATCGCTATGTGAAACATTGTAAACTGCTTTTCCATTTTTGATTAAAATCAATTGAGGAGATTCGTGATGAACACCAAATCTAGTGGCAATTTCATTTGAAATATCTCTGTGTTCAATTAAATCTAAAAAATAAGCATCAACAACATCTTCAAGATCGTATTCTCTTTCAAATTGTTTTAAAGCCATTCGGCTGATGCTGCATCTGGTGCTGTGTTTAAAAATCACAACCGGCTTTTCTTTAGAAATCGCTTCAATTTCCATTAATTGAAGGATATCTGTTAATTCTGTCCAGTTTACTTTACTTTTTGGAGCTTCTGAGTTCTCTGAACTTCCGAAGATTGAATTAAAAAAACTCATATTTGGCTTGTTTTATGACTTTTTGACGTGTTAAAATGATAAAGTTTCGATTTTTAACGCCATTTTGTCTGTTTTTTTGTTGTGGAATATAATTTGTCTATTCGAATACAAAGTTAAATCATTTGAGTTAAAAACGTACCTCAATAAAACGTAACTTTAATCTTATAAATTTTAAACAGAAAAATCAATCAAATCGAAAAATATGAATATAAATAAATTTACAATTAAATCGCAGGAAGCCATTCAGTTGTCACAGCAAATTGCACAGCGAAATGGCCAGCAGCAAATTGAAAATGAACACATTTTCAAAGCTATTTTTGAAGTTGACGAAAACGTAGCGCCATTTATTTTGAAAAAATTGAATGTAAATGTGCCTTTGTTTTTGCAAATTTTAGACAGTACAATTCAGAGTTTTCCAAAAGTTTCTGGAGGCGAAATCATGCTTTCAAGAGATGCGAATAAAGCTTTGAACGAAGCTGAAATCATTGCACAAAAAATGAACGACGAATACGTTTCGATCGAACATTTGATTTTAGCCATTTTTGATTCTAAAAGCCGAGTTTCTCAGATTTTAAAAGATCAGGGAGTTACAGGAAAAGGTCTTAAAGCAGCGATCGAAGAATTAAGAAAAGGCGAGAGAGTGACTTCGGCTTCAGCTGAAGAAACATACAATTCGTTGAATAAATATGCTAAAAACCTAAACGAATTAGCGCGTACAGGAAAACTAGATCCCGTTATTGGTCGTGACGAAGAAATTCGTCGTGTATTGCAAATTTTAACTCGTAGAACCAAAAACAACCCAATGCTTATTGGTGAGCCTGGAGTTGGTAAAACAGCTATTGCAGAAGGTTTAGCGCATAGAATTGTGGACGGTGACGTTCCAGAAAACTTAAAAGAAAAAATCGTTTTCTCATTAGATATGGGAGCTCTTATTGCGGGAGCGAAATACAAAGGAGAATTTGAAGAACGTTTAAAATCGGTTGTGAAAGAGGTTACAGCTGCAGAAGGTGATATCGTTTTGTTTATTGATGAGATTCATACGCTTGTAGGAGCTGGTGGAGGTGAAGGTGCAATGGATGCGGCAAACATTTTGAAACCAGCTTTGGCTCGTGGAGAATTGAGAGCAATTGGTGCTACAACTTTAGATGAATATCAAAAATATTTCGAAAAAGATAAAGCATTAGAAAGACGTTTCCAAAAAGTGCTAATCGACGAACCAGATACAGAAAGTGCGATTTCGATTCTTCGTGGGATCAAAGAAAAATATGAAACGCATCATAAAGTTCAGATTAAAGATGAAGCAATTATTGCAGCGGTGGAGCTTTCGCAAAGATATATTACGAATCGTTTCTTGCCAGATAAGGCGATTGACTTAATGGACGAAGCAGCTTCTAAACTGCGAATGGAAATCAATTCAAAACCAGAAGAATTAGACGTTTTGGATCGTAAAATCATGCAGTTGGAAATTGAGATCGAAGCCATTAAACGCGAAAAAGAAGAAAGCAAGCTGAAAATTTTAGGAATGGAATTGGCCAACCTGAAAGAAGAACGAAACGAAATCTTCGCAAAATGGAAATCTGAAAAAGATATCGTTGACGGAATTCAAGCCGTAAAACATGAAATAGAAGACTTTAAATACGAAGCAGAGCGTGCAGAACGTGAAGGCGATTACGGAAAAGTAGCTGAGATTCGTTACGGAAAAATAAAAGAAGCACAAGAACGTCAGGAAAACTTGCAAAAACAATTGCAGGAATTTCAATCTGGAAATTCTTTAATCAAAGAAGAAGTAACCAGAGAAGATATTGCAGAAGTTGTAGCAAAATGGACTGGAATTCCAGTGACCAAAATGCTTCAAACAGAAAGAGAAAAACTATTGCATTTGGAAGACGAATTACACAAACGTGTAGTAGGCCAAGAAGAAGCTATAGAAGCCGTAAGTGATGCAGTTCGTAGAAGCCGTGCCGGTTTACAGGATATGAAAAAACCTGTTGGAACATTCTTGTTTTTAGGAACAACCGGAGTTGGTAAAACCGAATTAGCAAAAGCATTGGCCGAATATCTTTTTGATGATGAAAATGCCATGACTCGTATCGACATGAGTGAGTACCAAGAACGCCACAGTGTGAGCCGTTTAGTGGGTGCGCCTCCAGGATACGTAGGTTACGATGAAGGTGGACAATTGACAGAAGCCGTTCGTAGAAAACCATATTCTGTGATTTTGTTAGATGAGATCGAAAAAGCGCATCCAGATACGTTCAATATTTTATTGCAAGTGTTAGATGAAGGTCGATTAACAGACAACAAAGGACGTTTGGCCGATTTCAAAAACACAATTATCATCATGACTTCTAATATGGGAAGTCAGATCATTCAGGAGAAATTCGAGAACCTAAAAGGTGGAGTAGAAGCGGCAACAGAAGCGGCTAAAAATGAGGTTCTAGGATTATTGAAACAAACGGTTCGTCCGGAATTTATCAACCGTATCGATGAGATTGTAATGTTTACGCCGCTTACGGTAGAAAATATTTCAAGAATTGTAAGTTTACAATTAAAAAGTGTTACAAAAATGCTGGCATTACAAGGCATTACTATGGATGCAACTCCAGAAGCAATTGCATATTTGTCAGACAAAGGATATGATCCTCAATTTGGAGCAAGACCAGTAAAACGTGTTGTTCAAAGAGAGGTTCTAAATCAGCTGTCAAAAGAAATTCTGGCAGGAAACATCACAACAGAAAGTATCATTTTATTAGATGCTTTCGATGGCAAATTGGTTTTTAGAAACCAGACCGCTAAATAATTTTTTCATGTTATTCTTAGAAAAGCATCAGTCGAAAGGCTGGTGCTTTTTTTATATCCTAAAATTTTGAAACTTTTCATCCAATTTTTATAACAATTCATTTTCAAAAAATGATCAATTTTAAATTAATAAAAATCAGCAAATTATTAATAAAAATCAAAAATCATGAATAACATATTTAGAGGATTATTGGCAGGTTACGGAGCTAAAAAATTAGGTGGTGGTTGTTTCGGAACAATTATCGTCTTTATTATTCTTTGGGTTCTTTTAGGACAATGCAGTTAATAACCACATTACAGAAAATTAGGAATAAAAAACTTAAATTTAATATGATATTATTGGGCAGATTACGGCAAAATGTCTAGATTCGCATCACTAAAAATAAATTTAAAAAATGGGTTCAGGTTTTTTCGCTCTATTAGATGATATCGCAGCAATTATGGATGATGTTGCTATAATGAGTAAAGTTGCTGCAAAAAAAACAGCAGGAATTCTTGGTGATGATTTAGCAGTAAATGCCGAAAAAGCTTCAGGATTTGCTTCATCTAGGGAGCTTCCAGTTTTATGGGCAATCACAAAAGGTTCATTGTTAAATAAAATCATTATTCTTCCAATTGCATTTTTATTGAGTGCTTTTTTTCCAATTGCTATCATGGTAATTTTGGTCTTAGGAGGATTGTTTTTAGCTTACGAAGGTGCCGAAAAAATCTATGAATTTATTGTTCCTCATAAACATGAAGAATCTGAAGGAATAACAGATGAAGTGCTTACCGAAGAAGAAATTCTTGTAATCGAAAAAGACAAAGTAAAGTCAGCCATTGTAACCGATTTTATTCTTTCTGTAGAAATTGTAATTATCGCTTTAGGAACCGTAATCGGAAAACCATTGGTTTCTCAAATTATAACAGTTTCTATCATCGCATTAATTGCTACAATTGGAGTTTACGGAATCGTAGCGCTTATTGTTCGTATGGATGAAGTAGGTTTCAAAATGATTAAAAGCAGTAAAAAAGAAAACAGTCTTTTAAAAAGTGTTGGAAATGTATTGGTTCAAGCGCTTCCAAAAGTAATCAAAGGATTAACTGTAATCGGAACAATAGCCTTGATTTTAGTTTCTGGAGGATTATTCGTTCACAACATCGAATTCTTTCACCATCTTTTACCAAACTTCCCTTCAATTGTAAAAGAGTTCGCAATCGGACTTATAATTGGTTTTATTGTTTTAGCAATTGTAAATCTTTTCAAAATGATCTTTAAAAAGAAAACGGCTTAATTAAAATTTCAAAAATATAATTTCATAAAACATCAGTTAACGCTGGTGTTTTTTTTGTTTAGAAGCATATCGATAGTTTTTTCAAAAGATCGTTCTGTCCCGCTATCCGCTATATCTTTTTTTGGCAGAAAAAGCCAAAAAAAAGGATGCCGCTTCTATCGGGGCTAAGTAAGAAAATTTTTCTTTTCATAAGAAAAAATAATAATTCATTAAAAATTTTTCAATAAATAAGTTTTTGATTTACAATTGTTTAATTGTTGGTTCTGAATTTTTAACATTTTATCAAAGCAACCTTTGCAATTATGTGGCGTCTTCATAGTAATTAACAATTAATTATTATTTTATATGAAAAGTTTTAGATTAAAATCAGTTTTAGTAGTATTATTTTTATCATTAGCAATTGTTTCATGCAGTAATGACGATGATGAAAAAACTCCAGCTCCAACTACAAAAGCTGCTTTGGTAACAGAAATTAAAGGACCAGCGACAGGAAAAGTGAATGAGGAATTAAGCTACGAGGTAACATATGTTGTAGACAATGCTTGTGCAGAATTCGATAAAATCTCAGAAGTAACAATTGGAGATGTAAAAGGATTACAAGTAATTGCAAAATACCCATCAGAAGTTTGTACGCAACAAGTACCAGATCCAAAGAAAACAGTTTACAAAATTAAACCAACTGTAAAAGGAACTTTAGAGATTAAATTCAAAAAATCAGAAACAGAATTCTTAACTCAGAAAGTTGTAATCGAATAGCAACTAGTTTAGTTGATATTTTTTTAGGTTGAAAGCCATTTTGCAGAAGCTTAGTTTAAGCTGATGTGAAATGGTTTTTTTATGATTATATAATTGTAAGAATTTTTATTTTATTTATTCCATATTTAATTGGTTGTGAAAGTTTGTTAATAAAATTTTCTTACATTTGCCTATAATTCAAAAGCAATCATGGAAAAGACAATAATCATAAAACCGAACTCTAAAACAATTGCTGTTTTAAAGAAAATGGTAGATTTAAAAGAAGAACATCGCAAAGAGGTTTTGGCAAGATTAAAGAAAAAATAAAATTTATTCTTTATGTATCAATATATTTTTGAAGAGGGCTCGAGCCCTCTTTTTTATTTTACAACAAAATATGGTTTGAAATATTTTGTGAGTTTTCGAAGGATGGATTTAGAGAATGATTTCTTTAAGAATTTATTTATTGTAGATTTTGGAGAAAGTAATAATCAAAAGTTTTTAAGTGATTCAAAAATAGAACGAACAATAGTAGATATTATAAGTAATTATTTTGTTTCAAATCCAATTGTTCTATTAAATTACGTTTGCGATATTATTGATTCAAAACAAGATTTTAGGAAAAGATTATTTGATAAATGGTATAGGAATTTCAATAATGATGATTTTTCAAAAATTAATTTTCAGTATGAAATTCCGGAAGAAAATATCAAGTATCACTTAGGGTTTATTTTTAAAGGAAACATATATAGAGAAGAAGAATTAGTTGAAAATGTTAATTTACTGTTGGAAGAATTTACAAATTTAAAATGACCTTAATTTAATATTGTATATAATTGCATACTTTGCCATTCCTTCAAAATTTACTATTTTTGCACTCTAAATTTTATGTCATGGCGAAAAGAAAGTATAAAATATCGGTTATTCAGTTAAATCTGAATGATGTTGCCGAAAATAATCTTAAGAAATGTATCAGTTGGGTAAGAGATGCTGCAAGTCAAGGAGCAGAGGTGATCTTACTTCCTGAATTATATAGCAGTCATTATTTCTGCCAAAGTGAAGATGTTGATAATTTTGCATTAGCAGAACCACTTTACAGCACTTCATTTATTGCTTTCAGCGAATTGGCAAAAGAATTAGGAGTAGTTATTATTGTTCCTTTCTTCGAAAAAAGAATGGCTGGAATCTACCACAATAGTGCCTACATTATTGATACGGACGGAACTGAAGCTGGTTTATACCGTAAAATGCACATTCCAGACGATCCTCATTTCTATGAAAAATTCTATTTCACACCAGGAGATTTAGGTTTCCAAGCAATTGAAACTAAAAAAGGAACTGTTGGAACATTAATTTGTTGGGATCAATGGTATCCGGAAGCAGCTCGTATTACAGCGCTTAAAGGAGCTGAAGTTTTATTTTATCCAACAGCAATTGGATGGCATCCAAAAGAAAAAGAACAATACGGAGAAAATCAATATGGTGCTTGGATGAATGTAATGAAAGGTCATGCCGTTGCAAATGGTGTTTTCGTTGCAGCAGCAAACAGAATCGGTCTTGAGAAATATTTAGAAGGAACAGAAGGAATTCAATTCTGGGGAGCTTCTTTCATTGCTGGACCACAAGGTGAAATCTTAGCACAGGCTTCTCACGATAAAGAAGAAATTCTAATTGCTGAGGTTGATTTAGATTTACAAGAAAACGTTCGTCAAAACTGGCCATTCTTTAGAGATAGAAGAATTGATGCTTTTGGTGATATTGTAAAAAGAGCAATTGATAAATAATTCAATTATCTATAAATTTTAAAAGAGCTGTCTAAAAAAGACAGCTCTTTTTTTTTAGCGCTCCAACGGAACAAAATATTTATAGAATTTCAATAATACAAATAAAAAAGCGACAGCGGAGCGACATATTCACAATTTATATGTCGCTCC
>NZ_DASWYK010000051.1:0-21388 GCF_036405015.1 Flavobacterium sp.
AAAATCTAATGGTTTTTCATTTGTTGGATGACCGTGCTCATCGTGATTGATTGTTCCGGCTGAATCTGTTTTGTAAATTTTACCGTGAACTAATTTATAATAGTTACCGTCAACTTCTGCAACTTCTTCTCCGTGGTGTAATTTTGAAGAAGAGAAAATTTTTAAACCACCATCAATTAAGATAACTGGTAATGAAAAACCGTAGTGTTTATTTTCTTTCTCATCTGAAAAGAAAACAAAGTCATGAGAATCTTGTAAGTGGTGATCAATAAAAGCGTCCACTTTTGCTTTCGGATCAAGAGCAACATGCTCTGCTTCTTCGTGAGCATTATGTGAAACTACTTTCTCTTCGTGAACAGTTTCAGTTTGAACATGAGTCGAATCATTCTCTGGATTTGCAAAGCCCATAATAGGCAGAGAAGCTACAAAAGCTGCAAGAATAAAGCTGAGTGGTTTGTTTGAAATCACCATATCGTGGAAAATCTTATTTTTTTACGTTTCTAAAATTTGGTGCAAAGGTACATTTTTTATTAATATTCAAAAGGATATGAAAAATTATTTTTAAACCTTGTTTTAAAGAATTGTTATTTTAACGCTTTTCATTTAATAATCGGATAGTTAAAAGTGTCTGAAATAACAAAAACAGCACAAATGTTATAAAAAAACTAATTTTTTCAACATCAGTTTCTCCTGTTTTGTTTTTTAGAATTGGCTGAAGAACGAAATAAGCTATTAACATTTGTGTAAAAGTTCCAAATAAAAATGCCATTCCGACGATTTCAAAATTCTTCTTTTTTACTACTAATAATATAAGGTATAATAATGCAGAAATTCCGAAGAAAAATAAATACAGTATTTCTAAACTGTAATGGAAGTTTTGCACATTGATTTCGAAAAAGAAGAAAATTGCTTTGTGAACAATATATGTTACTAAAGCAAGACAAAATAAATATAAAACTGGTTTGTAATTCTTTGAAAGCATTTGAAATAAATTTGGTGCAAAGATGCAATATTTATCTCAAGCGTTTTTTATTTCCAAACTACTTTGTTTTATTAATATCATTTACTTGTCGAATTACATTATACAATGCAATTCCAACACCAACTAATACAAAGATGGTGTTGTAATATACTTTGGGACTTGGATGATTTTCGTCTAGCCAAGTTCCGAAATAAGAAAATAGAAAAATAATTACTCCCATTTGAAAAGGAATATTAATAAATGCTAACCATTTATTTCTTCTATTATTATTCGGTTCCTTTTCCATCTTCTAGCATTATAACCGGATTTGAATGTGCCAGCATTGTACAAGTTGCTGTAAAGTCGGCTCCTGGTTCTATTGAAAGTTTTCCTACTGCTACTTCTCCGTGAATTTGCGCAGTCGATTTAATATTGAGAATTTCCAGAACTTTTATTTTTCCATGAAATACTCCTTCTATATCAGCATTGTTACAAATAATTTCTCCTTTAACCGATCCTTTGGCTCCTATTACAATTTTTCCCTGCGAAGTAAAATTTCCAATCAATTCTCCATCTAATCTAAAATCAGCTTTAGAAACTATATCTCCAACTATTGATGTTCCTTCTACGATTCGGTTTGTTTTTCCAAATTGTTCTGTTCCGGTTTTTTTTACTTTTTCAAACATTGTTATGGGGTTTTTGGGGTCATGTAGGCGTCTAGGTTCTTTTTAATTTGAACCACTTTATAATTATCGGTGGATATAACAACTGCTGGATGAGCAATTTTATACTTTTTATCATCTCTCAAAACTCCGGCAACATCCTGTGCATAAGCTTCAGATTTTAAACCATGAATAATTACAAAACTTTCTGTTTTATTGTATTTATCAAAAGATGTTGTCAGACGTTCAAAATTTTCAACTAATAAAAATACTCTAATCGCTTCTTCAATTTGTTTAAGCGTTTTGGTATCAGTATTAGAAACGGCATATAAAATTTTCCAGCTCTTGTTGTCTGTTGTTGTAAAATTCAATTTTTCTAAAATCGGAACTTGTTTCTCGAGAATTTCTCTAGCATTTTTACCTTCTTCACTATTCGGATAATTATCTGCTACATTTTCAAGTCCTTTTTTATAAGCTTCTAAACCATTTACTTTTCCTAAAGTATTGGCTTTTAATAATTCGTATTTCGAAACAATTTCATCTCCCGAGTATTGATTGATGAGATTATCAATATTATCTAAGACTTCATTAAATTTTTCTTCTTCAAAAAGTTTGTACCATTTTTGATATTCTTTATCTGGACTAGAATTTGGATCTTCCGATTTGTTATTTAAAATCTGAGCATACCTTGAATCTGGATACTTAGATGAAATCTCCGCTTTTATTGCCTCTGCTTTTTGTGGATTTGTAATTTGATAAATTTTATACAAATTATACATTGATGGCAATACTAGTTTTTCTTCCGGATTGTTACGCAGCAATTGTTCTAGTTTATCGCTGGCCAAATTATATTCTTTAAACTTCTCCTTATATATAAGCCCTAATTGATAATAGGCAAAATTGCGTTCTTTACCAATACTATCCATTGCTGTTTCTGATGTTGGAAGTTGTTTGGTATAAAATGCTACAGTATATTTTTCTACAACAACAGTATCTTTTAACGCATTTGCTACTTCTTGGGTAGCAATAGAATCATTCATCGCAGCATCGTTAACCGATTTTACTCCTGCTAATCTCCAGTTGCTTCCTAATGTTCTGTTACCCCACATTTTTCTAAATTGCACTTTTCCGTAAGCAACTGTAGTTGGATTATAAAAATAAAATGTACTTGTTGCATCATTCCCTCCAATTGGCATTCCTAATCCTGCTCCATCGGGTTCTGAAGGTTTACCTAAAGAATTCGGATTTACAGCTCCGTTTACAGAATTGTCTGCTCTTGAATTTAAATCGATATTCGCTAATCGTTCTTTCTCTTTTTCTTCTAAAATGCGTTTTGCTTCGTCTTTCTTTTTAAGCTCTGCAATATAATTTTCGAAATAAATCTTCTTTTCAGTAGCCGGTAGATTGTATACCTTAATAATACTATCGTTTCGTTTTGCTACCGCTTCGTATTTAATTACGTTATCTAGATTTTTTCTGTTTTTTTCTATAAAAGCATATTCCCTAGTTTTCGGATCCAATTTTACCAGTGTACTGTCATAATATTTTGCAGCCATTGTATAATTTGTATTTTTAAAATACATATTTCCAATGTTTCTGTATGCTGAAGCCATTAAATAAGGATCTTTAGATTTTCTGCCTAAAGATTTATTGTAAAAATTTAAAGCATTGTCCTGATCTTTCTTTTTATCATAATAAACTCCCATTTCATAAAATAGAAAATCATAATATGGGCGGTTCTCACGATCGTTTACTAGCTTATTGAATGTCTTTAAAAAAATAGTATCATTATCTTTTCCATAATCAAACAATTGTGCCTTTTTCGCATAGGCATGCATCATATATTTACGATCGGCTTTTCGATTTAAATCGATTACCTGATCATAAAAGTAAATGGCGCTGTCACGTTTTTCTTCTTCCTGATACATTTGTCCCAGAATAAAACGATATCTCGCACGTTCTTCATTTTTTCTGGTGAATTGTTCTGCGATTCTTAGTTTAGCAACGGCACTGTCTTTTTGTTCAAGGTTTAAAAAAGCTTCTGCTAAAAGAGCATTTGCATCGGCAAAAGTCTGTTTATCTAAATCTGTTTTTTTAAGTAAGAGTTTAATATTTTTAAGAGCAATTGCATCGTTACCTAAACGCATATTGGTCTTTTCGCGCCAGATTTTAGCGGTATAAATATTATTACTTTCAGGATATTTGTATAAGATATAATTGAATGCTTCAATTGCAGGAATAAAACGCTGATCATAATATCTCGCTTTTCCTAACATAAGATAAGCTTCATCAATTTGCCAGTTTCTTTCTCTTCCGCCAATATTCATGGAGTGTTTCTGAATTGCTTTTGTAGCTTTTGTTTCGGCACGTTCAAAATCAGGATTTTTAGCTTTTTCTCCTTCAGAAAAATTTTCATCAAACTGCATCTTTTCTATAGGAAGTAGTTTCCAGAAATTATCTTCATTATTGCCTTGAATAGATTGCAAGCCTTTTTCTAAACCAATTCCTCCATTATACAAAATATTATATTTTGTTCCTACAGAATGGGAAGTTCTGGACAAAAGCGTATTTTTTTTGGTAGAACAAGCTATCAAAAACAAGATAAAAACGAAAGTAAAACTATATTTAAGAGTATTCTTTTTCAATAGAAAAGAGTTTAAAACGATAACTACTAAAAATCAATTTTAGTATATTGACTTGTAAAAATACGCTTCTTTTTCTAATATAGAAATCTTATACTGCAAAAAACGATTCTAGTTCTTGCAGCGTCTCTTTTGAGGTCTGAATATCTTTTACAATTTCTCCTTTATTAAGTGCCACAATTCGGTCACAAACTTCAACAGTGTGTTGTAAATCATGACTTGAAACCAAAACTGTTACATTTGGATTATCAGCCAGATCTTTTATAATTTTTTTGAGTCTGCTCACTGTTGTTGGGTCCAGATTGGCAAAGGGTTCGTCTAAAATTACAACTTCGGGATTTCCTATAAGTGTGGCAATAATTCCAACTTTTTTCTGATTCCCTTTTGATAAGTCTCTTAAGTATTTTTTATTCTTTAAAATTTCTCCGTTAAAAAACTCTTCATGCTGCGCTAATAAAGCATCAACATCTGCTTTGTTCTGGTTTCGAAGATCTCCTATAAAATAAAAATATTCTTCAGGAGTTAAATACCCTATCAGAAAGCTTTCATCTAAAAAAGAACCTGTAAAAGATTTCCAGTTTTCGCTTGTATTAACCTGAATATCATGGTTTAGAATATTTCCTTTTGAAGGCTGAATCAAATCTAAAAGCAGACTGAAAAAAGTTGTTTTCCCTGCTCCATTATTTCCTACCAATCCGAAACTTTGTCCTTTTGGAATTTCAAGATTTTCTATATTTAAAACTGTTGTTCCGTTATATTTTTTCTGAAGTTGATTTACTTGTATCATGGTAATTTTAGATTTTAGATGGTTGTTTTTAAATTAATTTTCAAACTAGCACATTCTTTGACTATCAATTAATTCTTTTGCTTATAAGCACTTATTGTACTGTATTTTTCTATTTTGTATCTTTTTTCGATTAATGAAAATACTTTTTCTTTAAATATAAATCCGAGAACTCCAGCTCCAGCAACCAAAGCCAGTCCGATTGATTTATTTCCAAAGTGAAGTCCAAGCCAGTATAATAAAAGAGGTAAAACTATTTTGGGTAACGAAAGAAGCATTGCATTTACATTAAAAGCTTTTTTATCTCCAAATGCCCCGCCAGCATTGCTTAGATCTATTGGTGTTTTGGTAAATGCTCCTCCTAAAAGAACTAAATGCGAATTAACTCCGATATTATAAATTGCACCCACGACAATTGTCAAATAAACTTCCCATCCGTAAAAAAGATAAAACGAAGCCAATATAGTAGAGACAAAAGTAGCAATAACAATTAGCCACCATTTTGAAGTAATATAACCACGATACGGAACGTTCTGTGTCATTAATAATTGATAATAAGAACTATCCCAGCTTGGTACAAATTGTCCAAAAACAAATAGAAATCCTCCTGAAACAAATATTCCAGCAAAAATATGCATCACTTCAGGCTGATGAGTATTTCCAAAAAATATAAAACCGTAAAATAAAAAGAGAACACTCATAAAGATGGTGGTTTTGGATCTCTTATTTCTTTTAATCAGTTTAATATCATTTTTGAGAAATGTTCCTAAAGTTCCAAACTGATTCAGCCAAGAAAGATTTTCTGTAGAAGCAATATCGTGTTTTACAGAAAGTCCGGCATCTAAATATAAATTCTTTTTAAAATATTTAAATGTGAAAACATACAATGCTGCCAATATTAAAATCGGAACCAAAAATATTCCATCTATATCGTAAAAACTCTGAAAGAATGGTGTTGTGTATGTTGTAACGTCAAAAAAATTGTAATACTGAGCACCTGCCAGAGCCAAAATCAATGCTGCAAAAACAACAAATAATTTATCGATATTACTTAGAATAATATTCAGGAAATTATTGATGTAGATAATCGCCATAATTCCTAAATGCCAAAAAACAATTTCGACAACATCATATCCATTCAAAACCAATACAACTGAAAAAGGAACAAAAAATAAGGCGTGAATCCAGTTGAAAAAAGATAAAACGGTTTTCCCTAATGAAAAATGGACAATAGTTGGTTTTTCAAATGGTAAAACTAAAAGAGGCTTAATATTTAAAACCGGAATAGATTGTAACAACAATCTAATTATCAAATCAAAAAGGAAATAGTAAATCAAATATTTATTGATGGTCATTAATGGCTCCAATTTCATTTCTTTAAGAAGATAAAATGCCCCCACTCCCATTCCAATAAAAATTAAAGAAAAATAGATCATAAAAAAACCTATTATAATCTTCATTGCCAGGTTTTTACCAAAAGATGCAGATCTAATAAAAGCTTTCCATTCCAGATAAATAAACTTCTTAATCATGTTTTGTGGTTTTTAGTATTTTGGTAGTAAGAGATCAAATGTAGGAAAACGTTACAAAAAAAGTTAAAAAAAATAATTTCGTGCTGAACTTTTAATAGTGGTTTGCTACTTTTGCATAAAAATTCGATCATGCCTTCATTCTTAAAACTTATAATTAAAGAGGTTAAACGCGAAACTGTAGAGGCGGTTTCGATACTTTTTAATGTTCCTGAAGAACTAAAATCTGACTATAAATTTATAGCAGGTCAATATATAAACTTAAAATTAACTCTTGACAATCAAGAAATTAGACGTGCTTATTCTATTTGTTCTGCACCAGATAGCGGCGAATTAAGAATTGCTGTAAAAGCAGTAAAAAATGGTCTTTTTTCTCAGTTTGCCAATACCAAACTAAAAGCAGGAGATGTTCTTGAAGTAGGTCAGCCGGAAGGTAAATTTACTTTTGAACCAGATGCAGAAAGACAAAGAAACTATGCTGCTTTTGTAGCAGGAAGTGGGATTACACCTGTTCTCTCTATTATAAAATCGGTTTTAAAAAATGAACCACAAAGTTCATTTGTACTGGTTTACGGAAATAGAACTCCAGAACAAACTATTTTTTATCAGGAACTTCATGATTTGCAATTGCAATATGTAGGAAGATTTTTTGTGCATTATGTATTTAGCCAAGCAAAAGCTGAAAACGCTTTATTTGGAAGAATCGAAAAATCGGCTGTAAATTTTGTGTTGAACAACAAACACAAAGAATTACAATTTGACAAATTCTACTTGTGTGGTCCAGAAGAAATGATCAACACTGTTTCTAATGTACTGAAAGAGAAAAATGTTAAAGAATCAGCTATTAAATTTGAACTTTTTACTTCTTCTTCTGAAGAACAAGCTATTCAGGGTTCTCAGGAAGGACATACTAAAATTACGGTTTTAGTTGACGATGAAGAGACTACATTTGAAATGTCTAAAAAACAAACCATTCTTGATGCTGCTCTAAAACAAGGCGTTGATGCTCCTTACTCTTGCCAGGGCGGAATCTGCAGCAGTTGTTTAGGACGTGTTACAACGGGAAGCGCAGAAATGACGAAAAACTCTATTTTAACAGACAGCGAAATTGCCGAAGGTTTAATTTTAACTTGCCAGGCACATCCAACATCAGAAACTATTTATGTTGATTATGACGATGTGTAATCTGTAAAAATATAAACTCCAAAAAATATAAATTCCAAATTCCAACTTTAACAATCGGAATTTGGAATTTAATTTATTATGAAATCAATTAGAGAAATATTTAGAAATAATCAATCGCTTTTGGAAGAACCAGAAGTTATGCAGCTTGTCGATTATTGTTCAGAATTGCAAGATGAAATTGTGGAACTCAAATTTCAAAAAACAGATAATAAAGAACTTGCAATGCTTGACATGATTAAAGAAGTAATAAAAGGATGTGATGCCATTGAAAGAGAGCAGATGGAACATGAACGATACGGTTATGATGCTCCTGATTATATATCAACAATTGCAGATCTGAAAAGATATATTTACAGCAGATGCCGTGATGAAAAGATTTGGTTGTGATTGAAATAAATGCAAAATTTTGCCAAAATATTACCGAATTTTTATTAAATTAGGGGTATAATTATGGCAATCTCAATCTCATAGTTTTATGTAGTATTGTAGCCCTAAATCAAATTTGTCAAACATTTAAAACATTAAATATCATGACAGCTCACGTACATCACTTTCATCTATCTCTACTTGTTATGTTGGTTGTAACTGCTTCTCTATGCGTTTTGGCGGTTATTATAAAAATGAAAAACAAAAAAGGTCCTAAATTGCTCGAAAGAGAAAAATACGATTCAACTATGACCGAAAAAATGATAGAAGTAAAAAAAACTGATTCGAATATTTTTAATATTTGGCCTTATGTTAGTAAACTAAAATCTGCTAAAGTTTTATCTAAAAAAATTAAAGACCACGACCTAATTTATAAAATTTACAGAGATTCATCAGAAAAATTTGAACACATTCTGTTGTCAACTGAAGACAAAAATAATTTTGTTACCATTATAGTAAACAAAAAAAGAAAAAAAACAATAGGATATTCCTTCCTCGATTCTAATGAAAGATATGATTTAAGCAAGAATATTGCTTAAAGATCAAAAAAAAACTTCTCTTTTTTGGAGAAGTTTTTTTTTGATCTTTTATGAAAGCTGCTCTACAACTTTGTCAAAAACGTGTTGTGGCAAAATTGTCCTCATAGCATCTTCATAACCTTCAACTATTTTATTTCCGTAAACAGAAGTTGGTAGTTTTGGATATTGATTTCGGTCTGAAGTCAGTGCGTTTTCTAAACTTTGATTGAAAGGCAAAAATCCCGCATAAGGATGTGTTGCACCCCAAAGCGTAACTACTTTTACGCCTAGCATTGCTGCAATATGAGCATTTCCAGAATCCATAGAAAGCATGACATCTAGATTGTTGATCAATTGTAATTCTTGCTGAAATTTAATTTTTCCAGCCATATTAATTACATTTTCAAAAGGCTGTGCAAGAGAATCTAAAATTTCAATCTCTTTTTTTCCGCCTCCAAAAAGTAAAATTTTATTCGTTGGATTTTCTGCTAATTTTTCAATTACTTCTTTCATCAAATCTAAAGGATAAACCTTAGAGTCGTATTGAGCAAAAGGCGCAATTCCGATTAGTTTTGAATTTTGATTTCCGATAATTTCCAAAATATCAGCATTTAAAACTGCTTTTTCAGGAAACGTCGGATTCGATAAATCTAAAGGAAAACCCAATTCTTCAAATACTTTTGCATGTCTCTCGAACATGGTTGGAAGTTGTTTAAAAATCTTATTTTCTGTACGAGTTAGTTCTTTTTTTCCTTCGCGACCTTTATCAACCGTTGCTCTTTTTTTTCCGCTTAAAGCGAAAAGCAAACTCACAACTTTAGATCTCAGAACATTGTGAAGATCTGCAAAAGCATCTATTTTCAGCTTTTTGACATCTTTATATAATCGTAAAAGTCCTGGAAATCCTTTGTGTCTTTCTTTTTCATCAAAAGCAAAAAACTCCAAATTCGGAATTCCATCAAAAAAAGGTTTGAAAAAAGGACGGGAAATAACGGTCAATTTTACCGTTGGATATTGTTTTACAAAAGCTCGTAAAACAGGAACCGTCATGGCGACATCTCCCATTGCGGATAGTCTCATGACGGCTATATGTTTGATTTTGTTGTTGGACAACTCTGCCAAATTATTTTTTATTTTGATATAAAACTGGGTTTAATTCATCATCATTGTACATTTTCATTTGTTTGTACACTTTCATGAATTTATCTCCGTTTTCGATATCTGTCAATAATTCTTCAATTGCTGTAGATAAATCTGTTCTTTGTTCTAAAAGTACATTTAATTTTTCCTGACATTTATCTCTGTGTTCTTGTGAAGCCTCAACACGAGTTGCTTCTTCATGCATGTGATAAATTTTTAAAGCCAAAATAGACAATCTGTCAAATGCCCAAGCTGGACTTTCAGAATTGATTTTTGCTCCGTCTTTTACTTTAATATCACTATATTTTTGCAAAAAGTAACTATCGATATATTCTACCATATCAGTACGCTCCTGATTTGATGCATCAATTCTTCTTTTTAGAGTTAATGCTGCTACAGGATCAATCTGTGGATTACGGATAATATCTTCAAAATGCCATTGAACGGTATCAATCCAATTTTTAAGATATAACAAATGCTCAAACTTATCTTTCGGATAAGGATTGTTGATTGGCTGATCAACATTATCAAACTGGTGATAATCTTTGATACTTTGCTCGAAAACAGAATATGCTAATTTTGAAAACATGTATTTATTTTTTTAGAGTTACAAAGATACTTTTTATACTTTTATGCTACGAAAAAAAGGAATTATTTTTCGTTTTTATATCTTTATTCGTTAATAAATTAATATTTCATTATGAAAATTCATTATATATCTGAAAACAATAGCGTTCTAAATCATTTTCTGGGACAAATTAGAAATGTAAATGTACAGAACGACAGCATGCGTTTTAGAAGAAATATTGAGCGCATTGGAGAAATTATGGCATATGAACTAAGCAAAATTTTACCTTATAAAAATGTTGAAATACAAACACCGCTTGGCATTAAAAAAACAACCGAAATAAATACAGATTTAGTTTTATGCCCAATTTTAAGAGCTGGATTACCACTTCACAACGGATTTTTAAATTACTTTGATCATGCGGAAAACAGTTTTGTTTCGGCTTGCAGACATCATCCAAATAATGATGACGAATTTGAAATTTTAGTTGAATATCAAGCTATTTCAAATTTAAATAATAAAACTGTCCTACTTCTTGATCCCATGCTTGCTACTGGGCAATCAATTGTGGCTGTTCATCAAAAATTACTCGAAAACGCCTCTCCAGCAGAATTTCATATTGTGGTAGTTATTGCTGCTCCAGAAGGAATTGCTCATTTAGAAAAAAATCTTCCTACAAATTGTCATCTTTGGGTTGCTTCTTTGGATGAAAAATTAAATGAGAAAAACTACATTGTTCCTGGTCTTGGCGATGCCGGCGATCTTGCTTATGGAAGTAAATTATAATTGAGAGAAAAAAGTAAATAAACTACAAACAATTAGCACATAAAAGACAATTTCATTGTTCAGTTTCTGTTGCATATATTCGACATGACTTGTTGCCATAATTGCCAAAGGTGCAATACTAAACAACAGCAAATCATTGCTTTTATCTGGTGAAATAATATAAACCAAAGCCGCTATAAAAAAGTATGCTACAACTTTTTTGTATGAAGAATGTACAATTTGTGGTCTGTTTGACAATGTCATTAACATTGAAGTAACGAAAAATAGTGTCACTGCTGTGTAAATTGAAAGTGCAGCGTTTTCGTAATTATTCTTAAAATAATCAATTCTAAAATCGATCTGAGCTCTTTCCTGGAAAAAAGTTACCACATCAATATTGCAAATTAAAGAAGTCATGTAGAACAATATTGCTACTGCTAACATTGCAATAAAAGGCAAAACCCAGTTTCTATAATCGCGTGAAACGTGAAAAACAATTGATATATAAACCAATATCAAAAACAAAATACTCCAAAATTGAAATAAAGAAGCTACAAAAATCCAAAATGCGGCATCAAATATTTTTTCTTTTGAAGCTTTGAGAGATTGAAGTGAAATTAATCTTCGAAGTGCCAACAAAATAAAAAAGTTGGCATAAACAACATTTGCATTATTAAATATCGTTGGAAAAAACAAAAGAAACAACAAGTAAAAAAGTATCGCGTAACCGTTGTCTTTACTGAGTCCGTTCTTTTTTACGACAAAATTTATCATGAAAAATGAAGCCAAAATAAAAAGCAGTAAACTTACTTTCTGGAAAGCCAAAAAATAAGAACCAACCCAAGAAGGGTCTTTAATTTGGAACATAAAAAAGAAAACCAGTATTAAAATTACAACCAATGAATAATTTAATGGCGTAGATTTTTTAAAAACACTTGTTATCATAAGGATATTTTATACTTTTGTGGTTGTAAAGATAATATTTGTTTAAAAGGAAAAAACTAACAAGTTGAAAAAAGATTTGTCTAACCGAATTTTATCTTCAAGGTATTACACAACATAAATAACATATAATTTTAAAATTTATGAAAGCTTTTTTCGAAGGAATTCAATACTTATTCGTTAACATTTTGTTTGCTCCTCTTGACTTTTTACGTCATTTAGAATTAAAAACATGGTTTGGTGCAAACACTATTAACTGGATTTTCATGATCATCTGTGCATGTGCAATCGTTTACTGGATTAAACAATTACGCATTTTTGATGACGCTGGAACAGAAAACCAAGATACAACAGCTCATTCATTTTTAAAATAAAAACCAAACCCTTTAATTAAAAAGGGCTGGTTGAATATTTTTTAAATTAAATCGAAGCCGATATCTTTTCTAAAATACATCTTATCAAAGCTTAGTTTATCTATGTTTTGGTAAGATTTTTTTATGGCCTCTTGGAAATTATCTCCATAAGAAGTGATAGCAATTACACGTCCACCATTAGTAACAACATTTCCGTTGTCTAATTTTGTTCCTGCGTGAAAAACTATAGAATCTTCAATATTTTCTAATCCTGAGATTACTTTTCCTTTTTCGAAATCTTCTGGATATCCGCCAGAAACTACCATTACAGTTGTAGCACTTCTTGGATCAATTTCTAAATTAAAGTCTCCTAATTTCTGATCTGCAACAGACAAGAACAATTCAACTAAGTCAGATTTTAATCTTGGAACCACAACTTCAGTTTCAGGATCTCCCATTCTTACGTTGTATTCAATAACGATTGGTTCATTTTTAACATTGATTAAACCAATAAATACAAATCCTTTATATTCGATTCCGTCTTTTTGGAAACCTTCGATGGTTGGTTTTACAATACGAGTTTCAATTTTTTCCATTAAAACTGCATCAACATAAGGAACTGGAGAAACTGCTCCCATTCCTCCTGTGTTTAAACCTGTATCTCCTTCGCCGATTCTTTTGTAATCTTTTGCCGTTGGAAGAATTTTATAGCTTTTTCCATCAGTTAAAACAAAACAGCTTAATTCGATTCCGTCCAAGAATTCTTCGATAACCACTTTTGAACTTGCTGTTCCGAATTTTGCATGAACCAACATGTTTCTTAATTCGGTTTTTGCTTCTTCAAGATCTTGAATAATCAAAACGCCCTTTCCAGCTGCTAATCCGTCTGCTTTTAAAACGTATGGTGGTTGTAATGTTTCTAGAAATTTACAACCTTCTTCAACTGTTTCAGCAGTAAAACTGTCATAAGCTGCAGTTGGAATGTTGTGTTTCATCAAGAATTCTTTTGCAAATTCTTTACTTCCTTCTAATTGCGCACCCAATTGAGATGGACCAATTACCGGAATATGTTTTAAACTTTCGTCGTTTTTGAAATAATCGTAAATACCTTTTACCAACGGATCTTCTGGTCCTACGACTACTAAACTAATATTTTCTTTAAGTACTAAAGCTTTTACTGCTTCAAAATCTGTTGCAGATATGGCAACGTTTTCAGCAATTGCAGCAGTTCCTGCATTTCCAGGTACTACAAAAAGTTTTTCGCAAAGCGGACTCTGTGTCATTTTCCATGCAAATGCATGTTCTCTTCCGCCTGATCCCAATAATAAAATTGTCATGTGTTGTTGTATTTAGTTGTGGTGCAAAAATAGTCGCTTTTAACATCAAATAATAATTTATTTTACTTACTTTTGACGTTAGTAATGCGAAAGGTATGATAATTTCATTTGGATCGAAAGAAACTGAAAAAATTTGGAATGGTATTGTTGTCAAAAAACCTTCAATTGAAATACAACAAATTGGAAGACGAAAACTTAGAATGCTTCATAATTCACAAAATTTAAGTGATCTAAGAATTCCGCCTTCAAATCGTTTAGAAAAACTTTCTGGTAACCTAAAAGAGTTTTATAGCATTAGAATTAATAATCAATGGCGAATTATTTTTTGTTGGGAAAATGGAAATGCTTCAAAAGTCGAGATTATTGATTATCATTAAAAAAATTAAAAATGGAAAAATTAAAAAACATACATCCGGGAGAAATTTTATCGGAAGAATTTTTAATTCCGCTTAATATTACACCATATCGTTTGTCTAAAGATTTGAAAATCCCACAGACAAGAATTTCAGAAATTATTAAAGGGAATCGTAGAATTACTGCAGATACTGCTTTACGCTTAAGTCTTTATTTTGGAAACTCAGCTAAATTTTGGCTTGGTCTTCAAGATGATTTTGATATTGAAGAAGAAGAAACTAGCAAAAAACAGGAATTCAACCTGATTAAACCTTACGATATAAAAGAAGCAGTTTAATGATCCTCTTTTTTGATATTTCGCTTCAATTAAATGGTTTTCCCATAAAGAAAGCCAAAGCTGAATTGGATAAAATTGTTCATTTTTCTGAAGAAGAATTTGCTGTTTTTCTTCAAAACAAAAAAACAGAAATTGTTGATTTTCATTTAAAAAACAATACTTTCTATAGGGAATTAGCTGGAAATGCAATAGCTCAAAATTGGGAAGATCTTCCGATTTTAAACAAGCAAAATTTACAAAAACCGCTAGAAGAAAGACTTTCAAAAGGGTATTCTAAAAAATCTGTTTACCTCAACAAAACTTCTGGATCGAGCGGAACTCCTTTTGTTTTTGCTAAAGACAAATATTCTCATGCTTTAACCTGGGCATCAAATATTATGCGTTTTGGTTGGTTTGGCATTGATTTTAATCATTCGTATCAAGCGCGTTTTTACGGAATTCCAATGGATTTTATTGGATATCAAAAAGAACGTTTCAAGGATTTTTTAACGCATCGTTTTCGTTTTCCGGTCTTTGATTTATCTGATGAAGTTCTCGAAAAATTTCTGCAGAAATTCAAAACCAAAAAATTCGATTACATCAACGGATATACCAGTTCTATTGTTTTGTTTGCTAAATATTTGGAACAGAAAAATATTATTTTAAACGAAATTTGTCCAAGCTTAAAAGCATGTTTTGTTACTTCAGAAATGCTTTTTGAATCGGATAAAAAATTGTTGGAAAAACAATTTAACATTCCTGTTATAAGCGAATACGGTGCATCTGAATTAGATTTGATTGCTTTTGAAAATTCTCAGGGAGAGTGGCAGGTAAATGCAGAAACGCTTTTTGTAGAAATTTTAGACGAAAATAATAATGTTGTTCCACATGGAACGGAAGGAAAAATTGTGATTACTTCTTTATTCAACAAAGCAAATCCTTTTATTCGATATGAAATTGGCGACATTGGCATTCTCGACGAAAAAAGCACTCCGCAAAAACCAATTCTAAAAAAATTGATTGGAAGAACCAACGATGTTGCGATTTTACCAAGTGGAAAAAAATCACCTGGTTTGACCTTTTATTATGTGACCAAAAGCATTATCGAAGATGATGGAAACGTAAAAGAATTTATTATCAAACAAAACAAATTAGATACTTTTGAAATTGAATATGTATCTGAAAATGAATTAACTTCAGAACAAATCGAAAAAATAAAACAAGCAATCGATTTGTATCTGGAGCCAAATCTAAACTTCACTTTCACCCGACAAACAGTTTTAGAAAGAACCAATAGAGGAAAACTAAAACAATTTAAATCTTATTTATAATATAAATAAAATCTTACATTTGTTTTTTTTAATTAAAAACTTATGGAGAATCAATCTTTACTTTCTGAAGAAACAATTTCTAATAAAATATATTTTATTCGTGGACAAAAAGTGATGCTTGATAGTGATTTAGCAATGCTTTATGGAATAGAGACCAAAGTCTTAAAACAGGCAGTCAAAAGAAACATATCCCGATTCCCTTCAGATTTTATGTTTGAACTTACTAAGCTAGAGTATGATTCTTCAAGGTCACAAATTGTGACCTTGAAGAATGGACGTGGATCTAATTTAAAATATCTTCCTTCTGCATTTACAGAACATGGAGTTCTAATGTTATCAAGTGTTTTAAAAAGCGACAAAGCTATTCAAACCAATATTCAAATTATGAGGATTTTCACAAAAGTGAGACAAATGCTTTTGGATACAACCGAAATTAAGGTTGATATTCTACAGATCCAAAAGAAGTTAGAGAATCATGATAAAAATATAGAATTGGTGTTTTCTTATTTGGATGAACTAACTGATAAAAAAGAAAATGAAGAGGAAAGAGTAAAAATTGGATATAAAAGTAATTCTTCAAAGTCATGATTTGTGACTTTGAAATTGGAGCTCGCAATTTGCGATCTCCAATTCTAATATAAAAATCGGTTCCGAACATTAAGAAAATATTTCAAATTCTCTAAAATCCAATTTAAACTTTACTTTTGCCAAAAGAAACTTAAAACAAGTTTGTCCTAATTTCTGAAGTCAATTTATGAAAATTACCATAATTGCGGGCGCAAGACCAAATTTTATCAAAATAGCACCTATTATCAATGCTATAAAAAAGAAACAAAATGAAGGTTTTGATCTTTCATTTCGTTTGGTTCATACAGGTCAGCATTATGATAAAAATTTAAGTGATACTTTTTTTGAAGAATTAAATATTCCGCAGCCTCATGTAAATCTGGAAGTAAAAAGCGGTTCTCAAGCAGAACAAACGGCTGCTATTATGATTGCTTTCGAAAAGGAAATTCTTCAAAATCCAACTGATTTGGTTCTGGTTGTTGGCGATGTAAACTCAACAATGGCTTGTTCTATTGTTGCCAAAAAATGCAATACTAAAGTTGCGCATGTTGAAGCCGGAATTCGATCTGGAGATTTAACAATGCCCGAAGAAATCAATAGGATGCTTACAGACAGCATTACCGATTACTTTTTTACAACCTCAACTTCAGCTTCAGAAAATTTACTAAAACTAGGTTCAGATCCCGAAAATGTTCACTTTGTGGGGAATGTTATGATCGATACTTTGTATCAAAATATCAATCGAATTTCTGCTCCTGATTTTTGGAATGAACATCAATTAGAAGAGAAAAATTATATTATTCTGACTTTGCACCGACCTGCAAATGTTGACGAAGTTTCTTCATTGATCAAATTATTGCACGGAATTGATTTATTAGTAAAAGATAAAAAAATCATCTTCCCTATTCATCCAAGAACGCAGGCTATTTTAAAAGAAAGCAAAATCGATTTTAAAAACATCCTTTTTGTTTCACCTCAGGGTTATCTGAATTTTATGTATTTAATCAAAAATAGTTTTGCGGTTGTTACCGACAGTGGTGGTATTTCCGAAGAAACGACTGTTCTTGGAATTCCATGTTTTACAATGCGAGATAATACCGAAAGACCAGAAACAGAAACTATTGGATCAAATACTATTGTTGGAACTTCATTAGAAAACTTAGAAAAAACTTTTAGTTCTTTTCTGCAAAACGGTGCAAAAAAAAGTGGCATTCCTGATTTGTGGGATGGAAAAGCATCTGAAAGAATAATTTCAATTTTACTGAATAAAAAGTAATGAAAGATATTCTAATTATTTCTAATTATTATCCGCCTGAAAAAGGCGCTGCAGCCAATAGAATTGAACAATTAGCTCTAAAGTTAGATCAAAATGGCTATCAGGTTTCGGTAATTTCCCCACTTCCTAATTATCCAAAAGGAGAGCTTTTTCCAGAATATAAAAATAAATTTTCCGTTACAGAAAAGATTCAAAACATCACCTTAAAACGTCTTTGGATTTATCCGAGTAATAGTTCTAATATCTTTAAAAGAATTGTTTCAACGCTTTCCTTTTCAACAACTTTATTCATTTATTTATTAATTGCCAAATTACCGAAAAAAGTTATTGTACAATCACCACCTTTATTGTTGTCATTTACAGCTGTTTTGGCACTTTGGATAAGACGAAGAAAGATCATTTTGAATGTTTCAGATCTTTGGCCCACAGCAGCAATTGAACTTGGTGTTTTAAATAAAGATAGCATTTCACATAAATTTTTGCTTTTTATAGAACGTTTTATTTATAAAAAAGCTAATCACATTTTTGGTCAATCCAACGAAATTATTGCGCATATTCATTCGATTTTTCCAGAAAAAAAATGCCTTTTATACCGTAATTATCCTGATCATTTTATCGAAAATATTACTGACGAAAAACAAAATTCTAATGAACCCATTAAATTATTTTATGCTGGTTTGTTGGGAGTTGCACAAGGTGTTTTTGAACTTATACAACAATTAGAATTAAATAACTTAAACCTTGAATTGCATATTTTTGGTGATGGAGCTGAAAAAGATCAAATTATAAATTATCTCAATCAAAAGCAGATAAAAAATATCTTTTTTCATGGAATGTTAGAACGAAATTTACTTCATGAAACTTTGCAGAATTTAGACATCGCTCTTGTTCCTCTTAAAACAAGAATTTATGGATCTGTTCCTTCAAAAATATTCGAATATACTGCTTTAGGATTTCCTGTACTATATTTTGGCGGTGGTGAAGGCGAATCTATTGTTGAAGAAAATAATTTAGGATGGGTTGTTCCTGTTGAAAATTATAAAAGCTTAAACAGTACTTTAAAACAAATTTCAGAAATTGGAACAGATAAAATTCAAGCCATGAAAAAACAGATTTTCCTTCATGCTAAACAACATTTTAATTTGGACGAACAAATGAAGAGGCTAATTAAAAATGATGCTTTTTAATTCGTTTTAATAAAAAATAAAAGGGTAAACATTCTGTTGTTTACCCTTTTATTTTTATTTTATATAACTAGAAAAGTCTTTATGTTCTTCTTTTGCAAGTTCTTCAGGAGATAATGATTTAAAATATTCATAAGTAATTTTCATTCCTTCTGCACGACTTACTTTTGCTTCCCAGCCTAATAATTCTTTTGCTTTTGTTGTATCTGGCTGGCGTTGTAAAGGATCGTTTATTGGTAATGGATGATAAACAACTTTCTGATTTGTTCCTGTCAGTTTTATGATTTCTTCTGCAAAATCTTTAATTGTGATTTCGTCTGGATTTCCAATGTTTACTGGATACACATAGTCAGAATGTAATAATCTGTAAATACCCTCAACCTGATCGTCTACATAACAGAAAGAGCGCGTCTGCATTCCGTCTCCAAAAATGGTTAAATCTTCTCCACGTAAAGCTTGCCCAATAAAAGCTGGAATTACACGTCCGTCGTTTAATCTCATTCTTGGTCCATAAGTATTAAAAATACGAACTATTCTCGTCTCTACACCGTGAAAAGTGTGATACGCCATTGTGATGGATTCTTGAAAACGTTTTGCTTCGTCATAAACACCACGCGGACCAATTGTATTTACATTTCCGTAATATTCTTCAGTCTGTGGGTGAACCAATGGATCTCCATAAACTTCAGAGGTTGAAGCAATCAAAATTCTTGCTTTTTTAACTCTTGCTAATCCCAATAAATTATGCGTTCCTAAAGATCCTACTTTTAAGGTCTGGATCGGAATTTTTAAATAATCTATCGGACTTGCTGGTGATGCAAAATGCAAAATATAATCTAGATCACCTGGAACATGAACAAACTTGGTAATATCATGATGATAAAACTCAAAGTTTTCTAGTTTGAATAAATGCTCAATGTTTTTAAGATCTCCCGTAATCAGATTATCCATTCCGATAACAAAATAACCTTCTTTGATAAATCTGTCGCATAAATGTGATCCTAAGAATCCTGCAGCTCCTGTAATAAGTATTCTTTTCATTTTAATTATTTAGTCAACGCAAATGTAACTGATTTAGGAATTACTTTTCAATCATCTTTTCGTTTAAAGATTCTTGATGTTCTTTATATTTTGCATCTACAAACTCTTTTATCTGTTTTTCAAATCGTTTTTTTGAAAATAAAACAGCGTGTTCTCGTATTATTTTTGGATCAAATTTTCTTGTTCCAAAATCAATTACTGCTTCTTTAATTTTCTCTGTAGATTGTTCATTAAAAAAAATTCCTGTTTGATTGTCAACAACAGTTTCTAAAGTTCCTCCTTTTGATAAAGCTATAACTGGTGTGCCGCAAGCTTGTGCTTCAACAGGAATAATTCCAAAATCTTCTTCAGCAGCAAAAACAAATCCTTTTGCTTTTTGCATTAAAGTTCGTAGTTTTTTATTCTCTACAAAACCAACAAATTCAATGTTATCTTTGGCAATTTTTTGAAGTTTCTCTAATTCTGGTCCTTCACCCGCTACAATCAATTTCAGATGTGGCAATTCATTAAAAGCTTCTACAATTAATTGTGTTTTTTTATATGGAACCAGTCTGGAAGCTGTCAAATAATAATCTTCTTTTTTTTCTTCTAAACTAAAAAAGTCAACATCAACAGGCGGATAAATAATTACAGATTCCTTATTGTAGGTTCTTTTTATCCTTTGGGCAATATGCTTAGAATTGGCAATAAAATAATCTACATTGTCTGAATTGGAAAGATCCCATTTCTGAATTTTGTTTAAGACAGATTTAGCATAAATTCCTTTCAATCCTTTATTTAAGCCTGCATCTTCAAGATATTGTTCTTTTAAATCCCAGGCATATCTCATTGGAGAATGACAATAACAAATATGTAATTGATTTTCAGTAGTACGAATTCCTTTTGCAACTGCAGATGATGAGCTAATAATTAAATCAAAATCTTTTAAATCAAATTGTTCTATTGCTATTGGAAACAACTGTAAAAATTTACGATGGTTTTTCTTTACTGTAGGTAGTTTTTGAATAAAGCTGGTTTTGGCTTTTTTCCCGTTTAGAATAAACTTGCGATCTTCCTCGTTTAAAAAATCAATAAGCGCAAAATGATCGAAATCATTCCAAATTGCGTTTATAGAATGAATAACTTTTTCAGCTCCTCCATTTACATAATACCAATCGCTAACTAGTGCTTTTTTCAAAATAATCTATTCTGTTAATAAAAAAAAGTGTGTTATAAAAAGTAAAAAATACAACACCAACTTGTCGGTCAAATATATTCTCTGTTATCATTGACATCATAATTAAGAATAAAAAAATACCATACGAAAGGCTCATATTTTTAATTCCCCAAAATAAAAAAACAAAAAAAAGAACCAAGCCAAATATACCATATTTAAGCCAAATATCTAGATACTGATTGTGTGAATTATAATCTTTACTTGAATAATCGTCATAATTTTTATACGTATAACCTGAATAACAATCGTTTAATTTTTTCTGGATATTTCCTGGTCCTACACCCAAAATCC
>NZ_DASWYK010000052.1:0-5054 GCF_036405015.1 Flavobacterium sp.
ATTTTACAGTTGCTGTGGAAGATGTTTACCAAATGCACAATACAAGTGCTGTAATGCGAAGCTGTGAAGTTTTCGGGATTCAGGAATTAAATGTCATCGAACAACGTTTCGGAAAAAGAATCGATAAGGAAATTGCTTTAGGCGCACAGAAATGGGTTGATATTAACCGATTTGACTCAGTTTCAGGATGTCTTTCTGATTTAAAAAGTAAAGGTTATCAAATTATTGCGACAACTCCTCATGAAAAGGATTGTATGTTGGAAGATTTTGATATTACAAAACCAAGCGCTTTGTTTTTCGGAACAGAAAAAGAAGGATTATCACAAGAAATTATGGACAACGCCGATGGTTTCTTAAAAATTCCGATGGTTGGTTTTACCGAAAGTCTTAATATTTCAGTATCAGCTGCAATTATCATTCAAAATTTAACCAACAGACTTCGCAGATCCGATGTTAACTGGAAACTTACAGACGAGGAAATTCTCGTAAAACGTTTAGACTGGGCTAAAAACTCTATTAAAGATATTAAACGAATCGAAGCGCGATATTATCAGGATAATCCAAGAAATTAGATTCTAAGTTTCTAAGTTTCTGAGATACTAAGCAAAAAAAACTTAGAACCTTAGTGTCTCAGAACCTTAGAAGCTTAAAAAAAAATTATCTACCAAAAGTATGGTAATTATCTTCTGCGTATTTTTCAAAACGTTTTAATAAAACAATATTTTGTTGTTCGATTTTTGTCAATTTATCGGCAACGTTGGTTGAGATGGGAATGTACCATTCGACACCATCAAAAAACTGACGGACTGTTCTGGTTTTAAATGAAAGTCCGTGTCTGGCGTAAATGGTGTTTCTAAGAATTTCTAAATCAAGTTTTTTTAGGTTTTTAACATCAGATTCTTCGAGCTTTTGTGTTGATGAATTGATTTTAAAAATTTCTTGAGAGGCCATTCTGTAAAGAGTTGAACTATAATTTTCGTCTTCTTCATTAGATAGGGTATCTTCGGCTGTATTTTCTTCGTTTGATGGAGAACTTATTTTTTCCTCTTTTGGGTTTTCAAAATCAACATATAAATCCTCATTAGGAAGCATTACATTTGGGTCGTATTTGAATTCCTTTTTAACCAACTCGAATTTTCTTTTCGTAACTTCTTTTTTAGGATTGTAAGCTTTCCATATTCCAGAGATTAACGTATCGTTTACTACATCAAAATTAAAAACACCGTCATTTTTGTCATCTCCAGGTTCTTTGAGTGTAAAATGATAGGTATCTCCTCTTTTTGTCATAACACCTTTAAGCGGTCTGTTGTTTCCTGCTACGATGCTTTGTCCAATCACCTCTGTTGAGGTAATTTTTTTAATTACAATATTAATTGTATTACGATATCTTTCTTTTTCGGGTTTCGATTCATCGCGTTCTGCAATAATAAAATCACCGACCCAAGATCCGTACAAATCAGTTCGCAACTCTTCAGACTGTGCTATTTCTTTTTTATTTTCTGCTTTTTTCTCTTTAGAATTGCAAGAAAACAATAAAACCACAGCGAATAAATAAACTAGTTTTTTCATTTTTTTGATTGCTTATATAAATAATATTCTATGATTATTAAATTAGGAAGCCAGCCAAGCCAAGCGATAATCTGATAAACATCCATTGGTGCCGGATGAAACAGATTTACAAGAATAATTTTCCAAAGTCGTAATGTTATGGCTGAAAAAGTAAGAGCAAAACTGCGCATCATAAAAGCTTTGTGTTGCGTAATGTTTTGATTTTTTATAGAAGTAAAACCTTTTAGTGTAAAATAAAACCAAAGGATAGACAACGTGACAAAAGATATTTGAGAATAAAATCCACCGTTTGCAAAAACACCGATAAATAGTCCCGATGGAGCACTAAAAAATAATATGGTGAAAACATATAATCTTCCAATGTTCCTATGTATAGTTGGTCTTTTTTTTAATAAATAAGAATTGAATTGCGTAAATCCGGCAAGTAAAACGAAGATTGCAGAATAAACATGAATATAGAAGAAAATGATGTAAAGTGGTATTCCTGATACTTCTGTTTGTTTAATTTGAAGAAAAGCAACATCGGTTTTAAACGGAATGTATCGCAAAGTAATTTGAGCCATCAAAATAAAGAAAACGCCAAAACATATTGTGAGAAGTAGTGGCAGAGAAAATTTCAGATATTTTTTCAATGGTTCTTATTCGATTTTATTTCTAAACAAATGTATAGAAAAAAGCTTTTCACAAATTATACCAAAAACAAGATTGTTAAGATTTATTGTGTTAAAGAAAAATGTTCCTAAAAAAAATCCCTGATTACTATTTAAAGCAATCAGGGAATTATTTTTTGCCAATTCTGTTTAAAATAGCAGTAAAACTGATACTAGAACTTTGGCTGTAATTTTTTAGTTAACCAAAACCCAAGTTCCAGCAGCGATTAAAGCTTCTGCTTTTTTGAATTTCATTGTTTCTGTTTTACCAGTAGCAACTTCTTGAACTGTAACAGTATCGTTTCTGTTGATTTTTGGTGTGTCTCTAACAATTGTTTCTGTAACATGACGCTGTTGTGTTTCTCCAGCTTCACGGTTCATGCTTTCGCTGTTAGGGATTTCGTCTTTACTTAATTGTAAATTTTCTTTTGGACGAACAACTTCTCTTGCTTCGTGGATTTCAGGAGTGTTTTGAGCAGGTAAATCACCTTTGAATAAGAATGAAATAACTTCTTTGTTAACATTGTCCAACATTCCTCTAAATAAGTTGAAAGCTTCTAATTTGTAAATAAGCAATGGATCTTTTTGCTCGTGAACTGCTAATTGAACAGATTGTTTCAATTCGTCCATTTTGCGTAAGTGTTTTTTCCAAGCCTCATCCACAATCGAAAGTGTGATGTTTTTCTCGAAATCAGCAATTAATTGAGCTCCTTCGCTATCGTAAGCTTTTTGCAAGTCAGTAACCACATTTAAAGTTTTGATTCCGTCTGTAAATGGAACTACAATTCTTTCGAAATGATTGTTTGGCTCTTCAAAAACTCCTTTGATAATTGGGAAAGCTTCTCTTGCACTTCTTTCTGTTTTCTCTGTATAAAATGCTAAAGCTTCTTTGTATACTTTTCCAGTAACTTCGATATCAGATAATTTTAAGAAATCTGCTTCAGAGATTGGAGAAGTGATTCCGAAATAACGAATTAAATCAAATTCGTATCCTTTAAAATCATTTGCTACTTTATTGTTGCTTACAATTAATTCGCAAGTATCATAAAGCATATTCGCGATATCAAGTTTCAAACGCTCTCCGAACAATGCGTGACGACGACGTTTGTAAACTACTTCACGCTGCGAGTTCATTACGTCATCATATTCTAATAAACGTTTACGAACACCAAAGTTGTTTTCTTCTACTTTTTTCTGAGCACGTTCGATAGATTTAGTCATCATTGAATGCTGAATAACTTCACCTTCTTTTAATCCCATTCTGTCCATTACTTTCGCAACTCTTTCAGAACCGAATAAACGCATTAAGTTATCTTCAAGAGAAACATAGAATTGAGAACTTCCTGGGTCTCCCTGACGACCAGAACGACCACGTAACTGTCTGTCTACACGACGAGAATCGTGACGCTCCGTACCAACGATTGCTAAACCTCCTGCAGCTTTAACTTCTGGAGATAATTTAATATCGGTACCACGACCAGCCATGTTTGTTGCAATTGTTACAACTCCAGCTTTACCAGCTTCTTCAACGATTTGTGCTTCTTGCTTGTGCATTTTAGCATTCAATACGTTGTGTGTGATTCCTCTCATTTTAAGCATACGGCTTAATAATTCTGAAATCTCTACAGAAGTTGTTCCAATCAATACTGGTCTTCCAGCTTGTGATAATTCAGTAACGTCTTCGATTACGGCGTTGAATTTCTCACGTGTTGTTTTGTAGATATAATCTTCTTTGTCAATTCTTGCAATTCCACGGTTTGTTGGAATTTCAACAACGTCCAATTTGTAAATCTGCCATAACTCTCCAGCTTCTGTAACCGCTGTACCAGTCATACCTGCTAATTTGCTGTACATTCTGAAATAGTTCTGTAATGTAACAGTTGCAAAAGTTTGCGTTGCAGCTTCGATTTTTACGTTTTCTTTAGCTTCGATCGCTTGGTGAAGACCGTCAGAGTAACGACGACCATCCATGATACGACCTGTTTGCTCATCGACAATCATAATTTTATTGTCCATGATCACGTACTCAACATCTTTTTCGAATAAAGCATACGCTTTTAAAAGTTGAGTTAAAGTATGGATACGCTCGCTTTTTACACCAAAATCTTGGAATAATCTTTCTTTTGCTTCAGCTTCAGCGTCTTTGTCTAATTTTTGTTTTTCAATCGCAGCGATTTCTGTTCCAATGTCTGGTAAAACGAAGAAATCTGCATCAGTATCTCCAGAAAGGTATTTGATACCGTTGTCTGTCAATTCTACTTGATTGTTTTTCTCTTCAATCACAAAATACAAAGCTTCGTCAACTTTGTGCATTTCGCGATTGTTATCCTGCATGTATTGATTTTCAGTTTTTTGAAGCAATTGTTTAATTCCTTCTTCACTTAAAAATTTAATTAATGCCTTATTTTTAGGTAAACTTCTGTAAGCTCTTAATAATAAGAAACCTCCGTCTTTAGTATTACCTTCTTTGATTAATTTTTTAGCTTCAGCTAAGAAACCATTCGCTAACTGACGTTGTTGTGCAACTAAGTTTTCGATTTTTGGTTTCAATTCGTTGAATTCGTGACGATCTCCTTGTGGAACTGGTCCAGAAATGATAAGTGGAGTTCTAGCGTCATCAATTAATACCGAGTCAACCTCGTCGACAATAGCAAAATTGTGTTTTCTCTGAACTAAATCGCTTGGAGAATGCGCCATATTATCTCTTAAGTAATCGAAACCAAACTCATTGTTCGTTCCGTAAGTGATATCAGCATCATAAGCTTTCTTTCTTTGTTCTGTACTTGGTTGGTGATTATCGATACAATCTACAGATAAACCGTGGAATTCGAATAA
>NZ_DASWYK010000053.1:0-8286 GCF_036405015.1 Flavobacterium sp.
TGATTTTCCTCATGATAAGTTAAAAGACTGCCGATTAACCACTTCATTAAGCGATCAACCATTAGCTGAAAAACTAAAAATTATTTGTAAAAGTATTGGTAACGATACAAATTATGAAATGAATGGAAATCAAATTGTAATTACGACTTCTGGCTGTAACTAGAGAGATGTAAATTCAATAAAATAAAGAATAGAAAAACCAAAATTAAACTGAATGTCTAAAGCTAAAATAAAGAGATAACTGCCTATGTAAAAAGTAAATGCATAAAAAAAGTGCCGAATATGCTGTAACATCCTCGACACTTACAATTTGTAAATCACTCTCTGTAAAGAGTAATTTATGATGTTTCTTAAAATACACTCGAATAGTATTAATCAAAACAAACCAAAATTATGAAAAAACCTGTTGTCAAGCAACGATTACTTCACCAAATCATGAAAATAACGCTGTTTCAATTTGTGTTAGCACTTATATTCTCAAGTGTTACGATGGCAAATAATGTAAATGGGCAGAAAAAACTAGATACTAAAGTTACAATTACAGTCGAAAATCTAACTTTAGACAATGCTTTATCTAAAATTGAAAAATCTGCTCATGTAAAATTTTCTTACAATTCAAGACTTCCTCAACTTACACAAAAAGTTAGTATAGAAGCAAATCAAGAAACTTTGTCTAGTATTCTAAGCAGAATATTAGTACCATTTAATATTACTTTTTCTGAAGTTAGCAATCAAATTGTACTTCAAAAAAGTGTTGCTGGTACTTTTTCAAATTCAAATAATCATGATTCATTATTTGAACTTTTGACTTTTGGACCAATCATCAAAGGAAAAGTAACAGATCAAACTGGCAGTCCGCTTCCGGGAGCTACAGTTATGGCAAAAGGAACAAAAACGGCTGTTTTAACCGATTTTGATGGAAATTTCGTTATCGAAATGCCAGCTAACGTAAATCGTTTAGTAATTTCTTATGTAGGTATGGAATCTAAAGAAATTGGTATAGAGAATAATACACCAACAATCGTATTAACAGAAGCTGGACAAAATCTTAAAGAGGTTGTCATTACAACTGGATACGAAAAAACTTCAAAAAGAACTTTTACTGGAGCAATCAGTAAAATCTCTGGCGCTGAATTGAAAGTAGATGGTGTTGTTGATGTAAGTAGAATGATTGAAGGTAAAGCTGCCGGAGTTACTGTACAAAACGTTACAGGATCTTTTGGTTCTACTCCTAAGATTACAGTTCGTGGATCTTCTTCAATTTTTGGAGACACAAAACCTTTATGGGTAATTGATGGAGTTGTTCAGGAAGATATCATCAATGTAACATTTGCAGATTTGGCTTCTGGTAACTCAGCAACATTATTAAGTTCTGCTGTTGCGGGATTAAATGCTAATGATATTCAAAGTATTGAAATTCTGAAAGATGCATCTGCTACTTCGATCTATGGTTCAAGATCATTAAACGGAGTTGTTGTTGTAACTACTAAGCAAGGTCGTAGAGATGCTCCTTTAAAAATTACTTATTCTCTTGAAAATACAGTAAGAGCGGTACCAAGTTATACTCAATACGATGTTTTGAATTCTCAGGAGTCAATGAGTGTTTTTCAAGAGATGAGAGAAAAAGGATATTTGAGCCAAAGTTCGTCTTTAACATCAAGATTTAGTGGTGTTTATGGTATTTTGGCAAAACAGGTTAATCTTTATGAAACGTCAAATGGTTTATATGGCGTAAAAAATGATCAGCCTTATGTGAATGAATTCTTGAAAAAATATGAATTAGCTAATACTGACTGGTTTAAAGTTTTATTTAGACCGTCAATTACTCAAAATCATTCATTAAGCTTTTCTGGAGGTGGAAAAAATAATACTTTTTACGGCTCTTTAGGATATTACACAGATCCGGGATGGACTATTGCGGATAATGTAAAACAATTATCATCAAACTTAAAAGGTACATTCTACATCAATGATAGATTGAATATTACTTTATCAACACTTGCTTCTGCTCGTGATCAGGAAGCTCCTGGTACTTACGAAAGTAAAAATGATGTTGTATTTGGAAAAGTTACAAGAGATTTTGATATCAACCCTTTCAACTATGTTTTGAGTACAAGTAGAACATTGAGACCTTATGATGAAAATGGTAATTTAGAGTATTATCAAAATAACTGGGCACCAATGAATATTATTAACGAATTGAATAATAATAAACTTGGAATAAAAGTTAAAGACATTCGTTTTCAGGGAGATTTAGAATACAAAATCAGTAAAAATTTAACTTATAATTTTACAGGTTCAGCTCGTTACGCTACTACATCTAGAGAACATAAAATCTATGAAGGTTCAAATGTTGTAGGTGCTTATAATGCTGGTGTTGGAGCTAATCCGAACACACAAATTCAAAAGGATAACGTGTTTTTATATCAAGATCCAAATGATTTAACAGCTCCTAAAATTTCAGTGTTGCAAAATGGAGGATTCTTGAGAAAATACACTAATGACATGACTTCTTACAATGTTAGAAATAGTGTTACTTACAGAAATACATTTAATGAAAAACATGAACTAGAAGGTTTCTTTGGTACAGAATTTAGATCTGTTGATAGAAACAATGACAACTTTACAGCTGCAGGTTTACAATATGAAAAAGGTCTTAGTGCTTTTATCGATCCTAAGTTGATTGAAAAATTGGTTAATGAAGGAAATACTTACTATGATTTTGGAGCTGAAAGAGAACGTACTGTTGGTTTCTTTGGAAAAGTTGGTTATACATACGATCGTCGTTATACTGCTTCGTTAACAGGGCGTTATGATGGATCTAATAGACAAGGAGATACAGGTTCTTCTAGATGGTTGCCAACATACACAGTGAGTGGTAAATGGAATATCAAAGAAGAAAAATTCATGAAAGATGTAGAATCTGTAAACAATTTAGCACTTAGAGCTTCTTATGGTTTAACAGCAACTGCAGGACCTGCAACTAACTCTTTAGCAATTTATAAAAGTTATATCACAGATCGTTTCGCAACAACTGACAGAGAAAACGCAATACGTATTCAGGATTTGCAAAACCAGGATTTGACTTGGGAAAAACAATTCGAAACAAACATTGGTGTTGATTTAGGGATGTTTAGAAACAGAGTTCAGTTTACAACTGATGTTTACAGACGTAAAGCATTTGATTTGATTGACTATGTTATTACATCTGGAGTTGGAGGACAAGCTGTAAAAATGGGTAATAATGCAGACATGGAAACTAAAGGTATTGAGGTTGGTTTTACAACTCAAAATATTGCTTCACCTGATTTCAAATGGTCTACTACATTAAACTTTTCTATTTACGATCAAAAAATTACAAAATTGGCAAACAGACCTTCAGCATTTGATTTGATAGCTGGAAATGGTGGTAATACTGTAGGGCATCCTAGAAACTCATTGTATTCATATCAATTTACGGGTTTAAACAATGAAGGATTACCAACATTTAAATTGCAAGATGGTGCTGAAAGTAATATTACAGATGCTGATTTTCAGGATACAAATGATGTTATGAAGTATTTGAAATATGAGGGATCCGTTGAGCCTAATAAATCAATTGGTCTTGCCAATACTTTTACTTACAAAAGCTGGTCTCTTTATGTATTTGTAGTAGGATCAGGAGGTAATAAAGTAAGATTAAACCCAGTTTATAGTAACAAATACACTGATTTAACTGTTTTTACAAAAGAGTTTGCTAACAGATGGATCAATCCAGGTGACGAAAACCGTACTAATGTACCTGTTATTGCAGATCAATTAATGAACAGAAATTATGGTGATAACAATATGCAAATTGCCTATAACACTTATAATTTTTCTGATGTTAGAATTGCTAGTGGTGATTTTGTAAGATTAAAAAATATTTCTCTTGGTTGGGAATTTCCAAGTGATTTTAAAAGAAAGTTAGGTTTAGGTACTTTTAATTTAAAAGCATCAGCAGTTAATCCATGGTTGATTTACTCAGACAAAAACTTACATGGTCAAGATCCTGAGTTCCGTAATACAGGAGGGGTAGCTTTCCCAATTACAGCACAATATACTTTTGCTATTAACCTTTCATTTTAACAATTAAATTAATTATGAAAAATATAAAAATTACACTGTCATTATTATTACTGGTTAGTATTAGTAGTTGCGATGAATTTCTTTCAGAAATACCAGATAACAGAACACAGATAGATACTCCTGAGAAAATTTCAGAATTGTTGGTTACAGCTTATCCTATGACCACTTATTTTGAAATTGCAGAGACAATGTCAGATAATATTTTTGATACAGAAGTTAAAACAAACGCTAACATAAGTAATGAACAGAGTTTTAACTGGGAAATGCAAACTCAGATAGATAATGATACTGAAAATGGATTTTGGACAGGATCTTATGAGGCAATTGCTGCTGCAAATCAAGCCTTGCTTTCTATTGAAAAGTTAGGAAACCCTTCTAGTTTAAATCCCCAAAAAGGTGAAGCCTTAATTGCTAGAGCTTATAACCATTTTATGTTGGTTTCGTTGTTTTCAAATCGTTATAATCCTGCAACTGCTGCAACAGATTTAGGAGTACCATATGTTACAGAGCCTGAAACTGCTTTATTAGGACAATATAAAAGAAATAGCGTTAAAGAAGTTTTTGACTTAGCAGAAAAAGATCTTTTGGAAGGATTGAAATATGTTACCAATAATTATAAAGAGCCTAAGTATCACTTTAATGTAAACGCTTCTAAAGCCTTTGCTTGTCGTTTTTATTTGATAAAAGGAGATTGGGATAAAGTACTGGAGTATTCTGAAGGACTTGGTTCTAAAACAGATAAAATTAGAAATTATGCAGCTTTTAGTAGCGCTGTTTTTGCTCAAATGCCAATAGAGTATTCTAAAGTAGAACAAGAAACGAATTTATTGGTAAGTTATCCTAACTCAGCGGCTAGAAGAGCAGCATCTTACCGATTTGCTTTTCCATCACAAAAAGCTGATGAATTGTTAGGTCCGCAAACCAACATGTGGGGTAAGCAAAGTTTAATTAGAGCAGATGGATACTACTATGGAGGCTCAAATGTTTTTATTCATAAACTTTATGAGTATTTTAAAGTAACTAATGCTACAGCGGGTATTGGACAAGCTTACACTTCAACAGTTTTATTTAGTAATGATGAAATGTATCTAAATCGTATCGAAGCACTTGTAATGAAAAATAGATTTGCAGAAGTAAATACCGAGTTAGGATATTTCTTAGGAACCAGAACTTCTGGCTATAATCCTGCAACCGATATTTTAGATCAAACAAGAGTTACTACAAAATATCCAGTTGTAGCAAATGAATTTACTCCTTTTTACGCATTAAGTGAACTTCAGACTTCTTACATTAAAGCAATTTCTGAAGCAAGAAGAAGAGATTTCATGAGAGAAGGACTAAGATGGTTCGATATCAAGCGTTTTAATTTAGTTGTAGAACATAATACTCTTGAATTTGGTAAAGTGGTTCGACACAACGTTTTAGAAAAAGATGATAAACGTAGAGCAGTGCAAATTCCATTAAGAGCTTCAAGTAATGGTATTGAGAAAAATCCTAGATAAATTTTAATTAGAAAGTATTATGAAAATAACAAAAATATATAAAGCTGCATTAATGTTAGGAGTATTGCTTCTTGCTTCTTGTGCTCATGAAGATCAGCCAAAAGAAAGCTGGTTAGATTTTTCAGTACCAAACAAAACTGAATTAGATAAATGGATTGATGTAAATTTCTTAGATCCTTATAATATTCATGTATATTATATATGGAATCAGAATTTGGTTGATAATAATAAGTATTTGTTTCCACCAAAAGGAGATAAAGTACAACCAGCTATGGAAGTAGTTAAGAAAATCTGGATTGATAGTTACAGTAGTATTGGTGGAGCAGATTTCGTTAAAAAGATTGCGCCTAGAGAGTTTGTGCTTGTTGGAGGGGTAAACTTAAATACGAATGGTACAGTAACATTAGGACTTGCAGAATCAGGTCAGAAGGTTACTCTTTTTCAGGTAGATAAACTGGACAAAAAAAATAGAGCAAACGTAACGCAGTTTATCCATACGATTCAGCATGAGTATGTTCATATTTTGAATCAAACCAAGCCTTTTGATGAGCAAGCATGGGCCAAAATAACACCAGCAGGTTATACTACAAGTTGGTATACTGCAGCGATTAGTACTTCAAGAAGTTTAGGTTTTATTACAAGTTATGCAAGATTGAGTATCTATGAAGATTTTGCTGAAACAGCTGCTACAATTCTAACAAGCTCAAAGGCAGAATATGATGCAATATTAGCTAGTGTAACAGATGCTACAGCTAAAGCAAGCTTAAAGGCTAAAGAAGCTCTTGTAGTTAAATATTACAAAGATGCTTACAATATTGATTTTTATGCTTTAAGAGATGAAGCTCAAAAGAATACTGATTTTGTAACAAATAATTAAAGGACAATAATCTTCTAAAAATAGATATTATGAAAGTAAAAAAAATATACAAGTACTTAATGATTTCTTTTGGAGCTTTGCTTTTGGGATCATGTACAAGCACAGAGGTTGATGCAAAATTCGACGAAAACGCAACGGAAAGATTAAGTGGACGTAAAAAAGAACTAAATGATTTGCTACTTTCTTCTGCAGAAGGATGGAAAGCGGTTTATTATACTGATAGTACACAATTAGGAGGATGGACGCATTTATTTAAGTTTCTTCCAGAAGGAAAAGTAGATATGGCATCTGATTTTACTATAGGTACGGATACAGATACAAAGATTTACAGAAGCCAGTATGATATGCAGATGGGAAGTACAGTAAGTTTGGTATTTACAACACAAAATAGAATTCATCTTTTATCTGATGCGGGAAACTATCCGACAGGTTCACTTTTAGCAAAAGGATATTTAGGTGATTTTCAGTTCTACTATTATGGACAAAAAAATGGAGACATTATTTTTAGAACTAATAGAAATGGACATTTTCTACGTTTTGTAAAAGCAACTGCTCAGGATTGGACAGATTTAGCAAAAAACAAGCCAATGATTAGTAGTTTAAATGGGGATATGTTTAGCCCTTTGTTTAGATTAATGGAAACAAACGACGGAACTACAACACATCAATTTGAATTTGATTACAATACTAGTGCTCGTTTCGGAACTGCTTACTCTCTAGAGCCAGGTAGCCAAGAAGCGTATGATCTAGCGTTTGCTTTCACTTCTACAGGAATTGTTTCAAAACTACCAGTTACTGTTAAAGGTCAAAAGCTTACCAATTTCATTTATGACAGTGCAACCAATAATTTTGTTGCTACGGGAACGAATGGAGTTAGTGCAACACTTAAATTTACCAATGCGCCACCAACAGTTACAGATGATTACAAACTATTTTTAAGTGGAAAGGGAAATCCTTATAAATATTTTGGCTATTTACCAGCTTTCTTATCTACAGCTCCAACAACAAGTGATTATTTTAAATATTTAGTTGCAAGAGCAAATGCTGCATTGCCGGCTAACCAGTCAATTGCGAGTATTTATTTGTATTTTAATACAGCTGCAAATCAGACTTATATTAGTTATAATTTTAATGGAGGAAAAGCAGCAATAAATCATGTTGTAAAATCATCAGAAGATGCTGTAAATAAAACTATAATTCTTACACATGATTTTTGGGCTGGCGGGCTCACAGGTACTCCTGCTTACTTAAAAGAAATTGATGATCAATTTACAAATCCAAAAGGATTGTATGTGAAAAAAGAAAGCTTTAAAATTCAGTATAGCAATGTAATTTACACGTTTGCAAGTGCTTCTAGTAGTTTTAGAATTTCAGCATATATTATCAATTAATTTTTAATTCATTTTATATTTTAGAAAAAGGCAACTCATTTTTGAGTTGCTTTTAAATTAATTAATGTACTTTCTTGATCTTGAATTATGATAAAAAAACTTCTAACACCGTCGACTATTGCGGTTTTCTTTTGGGTAATAGGTCTTGTTATTGTTAATGAAAAATTTTATGACTATTTAAGACTCTACTTATGTCTCTCAATACTAATTGCCATTGGCTGGATAATTTTAGATCAAGTCAAGAAGAGGAAAGAAGATCGAAGTTGATAAGACGAAACGATTCAATTGAAAGAATACATTTTTGATATGAATTGTAATTCGTAAATCAAACAGGAAACAAATTAAATTTTAGTTTTATTTTTTTATTTTGGGGAAGACAGCTCATTTATTGGGCTGTTTTTTTTCTTTT
>NZ_DASWYK010000054.1:0-6611 GCF_036405015.1 Flavobacterium sp.
AGAACGTTCGGTTAAAAATTCACCTTGGGAAAACGGAAAAGGCGATTTGGTAAAAGAATTGGCAGCAGCTTGTAAAGAATACGATTTAAAATTGGGGTTATATCTTTCGCCTTGGGACAGAAATCATCCGCAATACGGAAAACCTGAATATGTAACCTATTTCAGAAATCAGTTAAAAGAACTATTGACCAATTACGGAGATGTTTTCGAAATGTGGTTTGATGGCGCAAACGGCGGTGACGGTTATTACGGAGGCGCAAATGAAACCAGAAAAATCAATTCGCTAACGTATTACAATTGGGACGAAACCTATAAATTAATTTACGATATCGCACCAAAAACTTTGGTTTGGGGAGTTGGACCTTCAGAAGCAAGGTGGATTGGAAATGAAGAAGGGCGCGCAGGAAGAACCAATTGGTCTTTGTTACGACAGAAAGATGAATTGGCTGGAAAAGTGCATTACAGCGAATTCACGTCTGGACATGAAGACGGAGAAAAATGGGTTCCAGGAGAAGCCGATGTTTCTATTAGACCGGGATGGTTTTATCATTCAGTTGAAGATGACAAGGTTCGTTCGCTTGACGAAATGGTCGATATTTATTACGAATCAATTGGACGAAATGCAACTTTATTGTTAAATCTTCCAGTTGATACAAGAGGTTTAGTTCATGAAAATGACGAAGCAAGATTAAAAGAATTGGTTGCCACAATCAAAGCCGATTTCAAAACAGAATTATTAAAAGGAACAAAAGTTCAAGCCTCAAATACAAGAGCGGCAGATTCTAATTTCGGTCCGCAAAATGTGATTGATGGAAATAAAAATACCTATTGGGCAACTGACGATAAAGTAAAACAAGCCACAATCGAATTTACATTTAAAAAGCCAACGGCAATTAACAGAATTTTACTTCAAGAATACATTAAATTGGGACAGCGTGTAAAAGCATTTTCGGTTGAAGCAAATGTAAACGGACAATGGAAAACGATTGCTAATGAAACTACAATTGGTTACAAAAGAATTCTTCGTTTAGATCGTGTTACGGCTTCTGCTATTAGAGTGAATATATTAGATGCGAAAGCAGGTTTTGTAATCAGTACAATTGAAGCGTATAATGCTCCAACTTTCGTTAAAGAACCACAAATTCTTAGAGACAAAAATGGTTTGGTAACGCTTAAAGCGGAAGATGGAAATGCTGTTTACTATTCGCTTGACGGAAAAAATCCTTCAGAAAAAAGCATTTTATATAAAGGACCATTTGTTTACAATAAAGCAGTAGAAATTAAAGCGATATCGAGAAGTACAAAAGAGAAAATCAACAGTGCGGTTAAATCGGCTAAATATGGTATTTCTAAAGAAAAATGGAAAGTAATTTCGATTTCAAGCGGCGACAATAAATCGGTTGAAAGAATTATTGACGGAGATGCCAATACAGATTGGGAGTTTGGAAATAACGAAAATAAATTACCTCAGTCTATCATTATTGATATGGGAGAAGAAAGAAATATCGCAGGTTTTACGTTTACTCCAAAACAAGTAGGAAGCAACTCAAATTTGATTTCAAACTATGAATTTTATACCAGCGAAGATAATGTCACTTGGACCAAACAATCAGAAGGAGAATTCTCAAATATCAAACATAACCCAATTGAACAAATGAAGAGTTTTACTGCAGTAAAAGCAAGATTTTTAAGATTTGTTGCTACAGCTGCTGTAGGAAATGGACAAAGTGTTTCGATTGCAGAAATTGGCGTTGTAGAATAAAATAGTTTTGAGATAACAATTCATTCTGTAGGAATGTTTCGTTGGTAGAGCTATTTGATTCAATAAATTAGGTTTTAAAATGCAGCTTCTCAAACACAATTCATTCCGTAGGAATGTTTCGTCGGTAGAACCAAATTTGAGATACGATTAATACGTCCCATAGGAACGTTTGATTAACGAATCAGTTTTTCATTTTTATAAAATCAGGTGTTCCTCCGGAACACAACACACAATGAATATTTTTTTTACCGACGAGATATTCCTACGGAATATTAAATCATAATCGTTTAATGTTGAATAAAATCAATTCGGTACACTAAATATGTGATTATCCGTGTTATCGTAAAGCGAATCTATTTTATCAGCGTACTATTTGACTCAACAAATTAGCTTTCAAAATGAAGCTTCTCAGAGACAATTCATTCCGTAGGAATGTTTCGTCGGTAGAACCAAATTTGAGATACGATTAATACGTTCCGTAGGAACGTTTGATTAACGACGCAGTTTTTCATTTTTATAAAATCAGATGTTCCTCCAGAACACAACACATAATGAATATTTTTTTTACCGACGAGATATTCCTACGGAATATTAAATCATAATTTGTTTTCTGACGAACGGCAATCGTTATTAGTCGAATTTTTAGTATTTCGGAATAATATAATTCTACTTTTATCTTGCATTAATTAAAACAGCGAGGCGGTATGATTAAAGAAGATATAGGTTTTAGAGAAGCAGGAAAGTTTGAAGAAACTCGTTTCGAGAAAATTCACAATGTTATTTTTGAATCATCGCAGGAAGCTTCTTTGTTGGTAGCACGCGAAATAGCTAATTTAATTCAGAGGAAAAACGAATTAGGTGAACCTTGTGTCTTAGGTTTAGCTACAGGTTCTTCGCCAATTAAGGTGTATGAGGAGCTGGTTAAAATGCATAAAGAAGAAGGACTAAGTTTTGAAAACGTAGTGACTTTCAATTTAGATGAATATTATCCGATGGATAAAAATGATATTCAGAGTTATTATCATTTTATGCATGAGCATTTATTCAATCATGTAAATATTCCTTCTGAAAATATCAATATTCCGGACGGGCAGGTGAGTGCCGAGGAATTACAACAATACTGTATCGATTACGAGATGAAAATTATCTCTTATGGAGGTTTGGATTTTCAGCTTTTAGGAATCGGTAGAACAGGACATATTGGTTTTAATGAGCCAGGTTCTCACGTGAATTCAGGAACCAGAAGTATTACGCTAGATCATTTGACACGTATAGATGCGGCTTCTTCTTTTTTAGGAATTGACAATGTTCCGAGAAAAGCCATTACAATGGGAATTGGAACCGTAAGAAATGCAAAAAGAATCGTTTTACTAGGTTGGGGAATCAGTAAAGCAGGAATTATAAAAAAAACAATCGAAGGCGAGGTTTCTTCGCAAGTACCGGCTACGTATTTACAAGAGCATCACAACACAACATTTGTTCTAGATACAGAAGCTTCATCTGAATTGACACGAGTTAAAACCCCATGGTTGGTTAAATCTTGTGTCTGGACAGATGAATTAAAGCTAAAAGCTGTCGCTTGGTTAAGTGAGTTAACGAAGAAACCTTTCCTAAAACTGACAGATAAAGATTATAACGACAACGGAATGTCAAGTCTTTTGACGGAAGAAGGAACTGCATACGATTTGAACATTAAGATGTTTAATAAAATGCAGCAAACCATCACAGGATGGCCAGGTGGGAAACCAAATGCTGATGATACATATAGACCAGAACGTTCTACTCCAGAGAAGAAAAGAGTTATTATTTTCAGTCCGCATCCAGACGATGATGTGATTTCGATGGGAGGAACTTTCGATCGTTTGGTAGAGCAGGGGCACGAGGTTCATATTGCGTATCAGACTTCTGGAAATATTGCCGTTTCTAACGAAGAAGCTTTGAAATTTGCTGAAATCTCAAAAGCATTAAATCCAAATTCTGGTGTGTCTAATGAAATTATTGAATTTCTTCAGAACAGAACAGGAAATGAAATTGATTCGTTAGAAGTTAGAAAATTAAAAGGATTAATTAGAAGAAGTGAGTCTTTAGGAGCAACTCGTTATTTAGGTTTGCCAGATTCTAATGTAAACTTTTTAGATCTTCCGTTTTACGAAACTGGAACGGTTAAAAAGAATAATCTTTCGGATGCAGATATCAACATTATGTGTGATATTATTGAAAGAATAAAACCGCATCAAATTTATGCCGCTGGAGATTTAGCAGATCCGCACGGAACTCATAAAGTGTGTTTAGACAGTTTGTTTGAAGCTTTAAAAAGATTAAAACAAAAAGATTTTATGAAGGATTGTTGGGTTTGGCTATACCGAGGCGCATGGCATGAATGGGAATCGTACCAAATTGACATGGCAGTTCCAATGAGTCCTGACCAGGTTTTAAAGAAACGACATGCAATTTTTTATCACCAGTCTCAAAAAGACGGAGTTATGTTTCAAGGTGATGACAGCAGGGAGTTTTGGGTGCGAGTTGAAGACAGAAATAGATTGACTGCAGAAAAATATCACAACTTAGGATTAGCAGATTATTCGGCTATCGAGGCGTTTAAACGTTATCATTTCTAAGCTTTTTGCAAGCAATAAAGATAATAGACTATTTCATGGTTTATTTTGGTTAGTTACCTATAATTGAGAGAAAATGCGGTCGTGGTTGGCCGCATTTTCGTTTTTTGTACGTTTTTTCACCGCATTTTTTTTACCGCAAAGGCGCTAAGGTTTACGCAAAGTTCGCTAAGTTTTTTACGCGGAGGTCGCGGTGATTTATTTATATAATTGAGAATAAAAAAAGTTCGCAAAGCTTTGTGTTAAGCTTTGCGAACTTTTTTTATTGTTTTTTAGGTATCAAGCACAAAAAAATCTTTGCGAACTTTGCGTAAATCTTTGCGTCTTTGCGGTTAAATATCTTATATAGAAGAATTCAAAATCTTTTGTTTTACTTCGTCGATATAAGATCTTCCTATGACATATCTAAGTCCTTCGATTTCAATGCTGTTTCCTTCAACGGCGTCGATTTTATCAATTGCAATTGTGTAAGATCTGTGGATTCTGATAAAATCTCTTTCTGGTAATAAACTTGTAAAATCAGATAAAGTGCTGTGAATGATAAACTTTCCAGAAGTAGTACTGATTTTTAGGTAATCTTTCAAACTTTCAATCACTAAAATTTCGTTCAGGAAAATCTTCTTCATTTTTTTCTTATCGATTTTAACGAAAATAAAAGGATTCTCTTTGCTGTTTTCCTGAGGAAGTTTGCTTGTATTATTAAGGCGCTTGTTGATTTTGTTGACTGCTTTCATTAATCTCGGAAACTCAATTGGTTTTACCAGATAATCTAAAACGTCAAGTTCGTAAGTTTCAATTGCAAACTGATCGTAAGCACTTGTGATAATTAATAAAGGTGGATTTTCTAAACTTTTAATAAAGTTAATACCGTCTAAAACAGGCATGTTTATATCCAGAAAAATTACATCAATAGTATTGTTTTTTAAGAAATTCAGTCCTTCAATAGAATTACTAAAGGTGTTTATTAATTCTAAATCCTCAATCTGTTCAATATAATTTTTAATAACGTTTATTGCCAATGGCTCATCATCGATAATTAAACACTTTATTTTCATTTGTAAATATTATTTTAGGCCGATATGTGGTTTTTGTAGGTATAGTTTTCAAAACTTGTAAAAGATGGGCTACGTGACTTTTATAACAAGTTTAACGACAAAAATATTCTTTTTATTTTTAAATGAAAGCTTATAGTCACTTTTATTATATCCGAGTTCGAGTCTTTTTTTGACGTTTTCAATACCTATACCACTTGACTTGTTAAAATTGTCTTTATGTACGGTAATTTCAGGCATTGGGTTTGAAATAATGAAATACAGATAATCGCCTTTTACTTTAAAGTTAATATCAATTACAACATTTCCAGTATTTTTGTTCACTCCGTGTTTAAAAGCATTTTCGACGAAAGTTAAAAGTAAAACCGGAGAAATCTCTTTATCATGAATGTCTCCTGAAATATACATATTGACTTCTAAGCGTTCTCCATTTCTAATTCTTTCCAAATCCAGATAATTCTGAATGCACATAATCTCATTTTCCAAGCTTTGTTTCTTTTCTTTTGTTTCATAAAGCATGTAGCGCATTAATTCAGAAAGCTTCAGGACTATTTTAGGTGTCTTGTTGGATTTTTCTACAGAAAGCGAATAGATATTATTTAAGGTATTAAAGAAAAAGTGTGGTGAGATTTGAGATTTTAAAAACAACAGCTCAGTTTCCAATTGCGATTTTTCCAGATCGGTTACACGTCTTTGCTCTTGCAATAAATCAAATGTGATTTTAATTGCTGTAACAAAAGTCATAACGTACAATTCGCCCATCATCATGTCAATTGTATAATTTAGCGTAAGATTGTTTATGGTTTGAGGTCCTTCGGGCCAGACATCGTGTGTAATCAACAAATAAGTCAAATTGAACTTTATGACGACCATGACAAAAATTGCCGAAAGTACGGTTATTATATATAGGAAGTATTTTTTGCGATAAACCAAATAAGGCATCAAAACCAAAATATTGAGATAACATAACGCCATGTGAATTGGGAATCCAAGTAAAGTAGTTTTTAAGGAGTAAACGTAATCGTTAAAATAACTTCCCCAGCGGAATGTATTGAATACAAAATACGTTAACCAAAAGTAAACATGGAAACGTATAGGTACTCTGTAGAGTTTGCTTGAATTAAAAATCATAGTGGTATTTTAGAATGTCGTTTATTAGTATTTTTTGATGTTTAGAGCCGT
>NZ_DASWYK010000055.1:0-51926 GCF_036405015.1 Flavobacterium sp.
TGCCGAAGTTTTAATTAACGAATTAGTCAAATATGATAAAATGTTCAATCTAATGATTTATCCCAATCGTTCTCACAGCATTTCTGAAGGAGAAGGAACAAGAAAACATCTTTTGGATACCTTTATCAAATACATAAAAGAAAAATCTCCTCCTGGAGCTAAATAATTATAAAATAGTAAAGCCTAATTATTCTGAAAAATAATTAGGCTTTTTTATTTCTGTTACAGATTAAAAGATTTTCACTGATTTATTTTAAACTTTCAAAAAAATCTGAACTTCTAAATTTTATTTCAAGCAATTTCTCAAAATACTAACTGGATGCTGCGCTTCACGTTTTGTTCCATCATAAATTTGATGACGACAGCTTGTTCCTGCTGCTGCGATTTTTACGTTTTCTGCAGTATTTCTCACTTTTGGAAATAAAGTATCTTCTCCCATTTGCATACTTACCTGATAATGTTCTTTTTCATAACCAAAAGAACCTGCCATTCCGCAACAACCTGAACTGTAAATAGTAACTGTATTGTTTTTAGGAAGATTCAGCATGGCAAAAGTCGCTTCAACAGAACTTAACGATTTTTGATGGCAATGTCCGTGAATTTTAATTTCTTTGGTTTCTTCTGAAAATGAATCTTGTTTTATTTTTCCGTCGATAATTTCTTTTTTGAAAAATTCTTCGATTGTAAATGCATTTTGAGCTAATTTTTCGGCCGCTTCTTTATTATCAGCCAAACGAAGGTATTCATCTCTAAAAGTCAAAATCGCTGAAGGTTCAATTCCAACCAAAGGTGCATTTGATAGCACCAAATCTTTAAAAATGTTGACGTTATGATTGGCAATTTTCTTTGCCTCTTCCAAAAATCCTTTTGAAAGATAGGTTCTTCCGCTTTCTTCATGGTCCACAACTAAAACCTGATAGCCTAATTTTGTCAATAATTCGACAGCATCAATTCCGATATTAACGTCGTAATAATTCGTGAATTCATCTACGAATAAATACAATCTTCCATTTGGAAAATATGTTGTTTCAGGTTTAAAATTCTGATACCATTTCCTAAAAGTCTTTTTCGCTAAAAGCGGCACCTGTCTTTCAGGAGCAATTCCCATTGATTTTTTCACCAATGCCTGATTCGAAATAAAATTTGTAATCGAAGGGAACTTGCTTCCCATTTTATTCAGTTTGGCGTTATTGGCAAAAATCTTATTTCGGGTTGAAAATCCGTTTGCTTTTTGGTATTGGTATAAAAATTCTGCTTTTAAAGTTGCGACGTCAACATTACTCGGACATTCGCTTGCACAGGCTTTACAGCTTACACACAATTCAAAAACTTCATATAATTCTTTCTGATCAAATTTGTTTTCTTTTTCAGAATACGTTAAATATTCTCGTAATGCATTGGCTCTCGCGCGAGTTGTTTCTTTTTCGTTTCTAGTGGCACGATAACTCGGGCACATTGCTCCTCCTGCAGATGGCAATTTTCTACAATCACCAGAACCGTTACATTTTTCAGCTGCACGTAAAATGCCTAAACTGTCTGAAAAATCCTGAAATGTTTTAATATCCGGTTCTACTCTTCCTGAAATTACACGATGATTTTCGTCCATTTTCAGTGCGTTTACAATCTTTCCGATATTCAAAACCGAATTTGGATCGAATGCTAATTTGATTCTTTTCAGCAATTCGTAATTCTTGTCTCCAATCATAAACGGAATAAATTCTCCGCGTACAATTCCGTCACCATGTTCACCACTTAATGAACCTCGATATTTTTTAACCAAATGCGCCACATCAGTCGCAATAGTTCTAAACAATTTCAAATCTGATGTTTTTTTCAAATTCAAAACCGGACGAAGGTGCAATTCTCCCGCACCAGCATGCGCATAATAAATCGCTTCTTGCCCGTGACTTAACATCATTGCCGAAAACTCTGCAATATAAGCTGGCAAGTCACTTAACTCAACCGCTGTATCTTCAATAGAATCTGCCGCTTTATCGTCGCCTACAATACTTCCTAAAAGTCCTAAACCTGCTTTTCTAAGTTCATTAGCTTTATCAATATCTGGACCGTAGATTTTTACACTTGCATAACCAAAATTATGTTTTTCTAAATCAGCAATTAAAGCATCGGCTTGTTTTTCGGCATCTTCTAATGTGTTTGAAGCCACTTCAAACAACATAATTGCTTTTGGCTCACCAACCAAAAAGAAACGGTTTTTAATGTGTTCCCGATTGGTTTTGGTACAATCTAAAATCGTGTCGTCGATCATTTCGCAAGTGTACAAATGATGTTTCATTGCAATCACAACAGATTCTAACGATTCTTGAATCGTATGATAATGCGCCACCACCATAATGTTGTGCACTGGAGGTAAATCGTCAACTTTTAATGTAATTTCGGTTGTAAAAGCTAAAGTTCCTTCACTTCCGCAAAGCAATTTTCCTATATTAATTGTAGGTTCTGTCCCGCCAAACAATTCTGATTTTAATAGAATATCAACAGCATAACCCGTATTTCTTCTGTGAATTTCTGGTTTTGGGAACTCTTTTATAATTTCGTCTTGATGTTCTTTTATCGAAAGTTCATCATAAACACTTTTATAAATTTTATTTTCTAAAGAATCTCCTTTGGTTTTTTCAATAAATTCTGCAGAAGTCAATTCGCCAAACGCAACTTCAGTTCCATCACTTAAAATCGTTTTTACCTCAACAATTTTATCACGTGTTACACCGTAACGAATCGAAGTAGTTCCTGAAGAATTGTTTCCCACCATTCCTCCAATCATAGCACGATTGGAAGTCGAAGTAACAGGAGAAAAGAAAACGCCATGAGGTTTCAAGAATAAATTTAATTCATCTCGAATTACACCAGGCTGTACCGTTACCGTTCTTTTTTCAGCATCATAACCCAATATTTTTGTAAAATGCTTCGATACATCAATTACCAGTCCGTCTCCTACTGCCTGCCCTGCTAATGAAGTTCCGGCAGTTCTTGGAGTAACCGAAATATTATGATCAGCCGCAAATCGAATTAACTTACTGATATCTGCAGTCGTCTTAGGCAAAGCCACAGCATTCGGCCGAATTCTGTATACCGAAGCATCGGTCGAATAAAGTGTTTTATGAAGATCATCATATAAAAGTGTTCCTTCTAATGATTCTGATAACTGCTGTAACTCTTGGTTTGACATTATATTCTAATTTGTTGTCTAAAACTGTTTTTATTTTCTTTTGATGAGATTACAAAATTACTGTAATTTCAATAGTTATATTCTAATATGTTTGATTAAAATAAAGCATTTGAAATAGCTTTTTAATCTTTTCAGATATTTTTAATACAGTAAATATTTCTGACGCATTATTTTAAAAGCTTTTAAATCCTTTTCCCAGCTTTTTCTAATTTCTTCTTCAGAAATTCCTGCTTCAATTTGCTGCTGTAGTTTTTCATTTCCTGCGCGAATAGCAAATTTTCTTTTATCAAAAAACTTAGACTTATCCGATGTTGTTTGATATGCTTTTATCAGCCATTTAATCTCCAGCCTGTTTATTCTTGGTATAGAAGACAAATCTTCACCATTACATTCTATACCATTGTACAAAGGATCTTTATCTCCAAAATTAGGTTTTGGAATAAACGAAAAATCACTTTTTGGAAGATATGGTGAACCATAAATTTGAAACTGTTTTTCAGTTCCGCGTCCCATACTGACGTTTGTACCTTCAAAAAGACATAAACTTACATACAAATTAATCGCCTGATCGTTTGGCAAATTGGGTGAAGGTCGAACAGGTAAACTATAAGAACTTTTTCTAGTATAATTTAAACATGGAATCACAGTCAATTTACATTGAATTCCGTCTTTCAGCCATTTTTGTCCGTTGATCATTTTTGCTTCTTCGCCCAAAGTCATTCCGTGAAGCAGTGGAGTTGGATGCATTCCGATACCGCTTTTAAAAGCAATATCCAAAACCGGACCGTCGACAATCGCAATATTAGGATTCGGACGATCCAAAACGATTAGTGGAACATTATTTTCCGCACAAGCTTCCATTATTCTATGCATTGTAGAAACATAAGTATACAATCGCGTTCCAACATCCTGTAAATCAAAAATCATAATATCAATTCCTTTCAATTGCTCTGGAGTTGGTTTATTGTTTTTCCCATAAAGTGAAACAATCTGCAAACCTGTTTTGGAATCAGTTTCATCAGATACATGTTCGCCTGCATCCGCTGTTCCTCGAAAGCCGTGTTCTGGAGCAAAAATGCTTTTTATTTTTACTTTTTGTTCGACTAAAAAATCGACTAGATGTTTTTCTTTGGTTATAATTCCAGTTTGATTGGTGACAATTCCAACGGTTTTTCCTTTTAGTAGAGGAAGATACTTTGCAGAATTCTCAGCTCCTGTTTTAATTTGCTGTGCAAAAGAAACTGCTGAAATCATCAAACAGATTATTATATTTTTCATGGTAATTATTTTTTTTTATTTTTTTTCCGCCACGAATTACTTCGTCTATTCGCTATCGCTCGGGTCACGAATTATTTTTTTTATAATCTGTGTGAAAAATAATGCGTAGAATTACACTAATTTATTTGAAATAATTTGTGAATTAAAGACAATGCATTGAATTAAAAATTCGTGGCAGAAAAAAAACTCTTAATATTTTTTAATTTCCTTCCAGATTTTAGCACTAAAATCATCTTTGTACATTAATCTGTTGGTTCTTGTTGGATTTACGCGATTTGTTAGAATAATAAGAAATCGGTTTGTTTTTCTATTCATAAAGAAAAAAGTTCCTGTAAAACCCGTATGTCCAAAATCGTCTTTTGTAAAAAACTCGTCTGGTTTTCTTTTGTCAAAACCTAAACCGCGATAAATGCCGCTTTTAGCTAAAGGCGAATCTGTAAACTCTTTTACGACATTGGCTTTTAGAATTTGTTTTCCTTTATAAGTCCCATTATTCATCAGCATTTTACAGATCACTGCAATTGATTCTGCGTTGGCAAATAAACCTGCATTTCCAGAAACACCTCCAAAAATAGCTGCCGCTTCATCGTGCACATAACCTTTAATAGTGTCCTTTCTGAAAAGATTATCTACTTCTGTTGGCATTACATTATCAACAGAAGTCCATTTTAACGGATTATAGCCAATTTTTGAAATACCTAATTCCGAATAAATTTCATTTGTAAACTGATCTAGTTTCTTTCCTGTTTTGGTTTCTATCATTTGTTTCACTAAAAGCAAATTCAAATCGCTATACAAATATTTCCCTCTCGGATTTTTATTCGCAGTTGCAATCCTCTCATAAACTGATGGATAAAATTCTGGATTCAGCCACATATTTTTATAAATCTGAATCCAATTTTCTTTTCGTTGAAAAGAAAGATATTTTGAATCGTAAACAATGTTTTTATTAACAAACATAACATCAAAAGGCTCAACATATTGCTCTGATTTTTCTTTGCTCAATAAAGGCGAATTATCTGGTGTAGAAAGTAAAGCTTGATAAAAAGTAATACTTGGTGTTAATCCAGAAGTATGCGTTAGCAATTCAAAAAGCGTTAAATCGGAAATTGCTGTGTTTTTGTACATCGGAACAATTTCGCCTACTTGATCTGTAAGTTTTAATTTCCCATTGCCAACTAAACGCATAGTTACCAATGTTGCTCCTAAAACCTTCGACATTGAAGCCAAATCAAAAACATCTTCTGATTTTACCAATTGCTTTTTAGTATAATCATGATAACCGTAGTTTTTAGAAATCAAATTAAAATCTCCTGTACCAACAATAATTTGCGCTCCAGGAAAAAAACCATTTTTAAGCGCATTCTGCATCATTGAATCAATGTACTTTTCGTTTTCTTTATTGTCACCATCAATATTTATTTTTTTAGACGAATGGAAACCCATTCCCAAAAAAACAAAAGAAATAAGGACAATACTGAATGTTATCTTTTTCATGATTTACGGATTAATTTTTAAGTCTTGTCCTGCCATTAAAGGCTCATTATTGGTTCCTGTAATTTTAATTCTAACGGCTTTTACAGGTTGTTTCGGATAAATTGATGCATTGCCGTAATCAAAATTATCGCCTTTTATATAATCTTTTCCATTGTATGAATACTCCACAAAACCATTATTAATGATAAATCTCGGATGATGCGGAATTCCAGTCAAAACATCTATTTTAGAAGAAGTTACAGGATTAGTAAAGGTATACAAAATCCAGTCTCCATCTTTGCATGCCACATCGGTACGTAAATAGGTTTCTTCATTATAATCTTCAAGATTCGCAATCGGGAACTTCGGGTTTTCTATCATAGAAGAAGTCACTTTAACTTCTGGTTCCTGATAAGGTGAACAATTGAATTTTACATTCGCAGCCGACTTTTTCTCTTCTTTATTTTCAACCGTAAAATCTAATCGATACGTGTTTTTTTCGTTGTAATTATCAATGACAAATCTTAAACGAGGTTTTGATTTTAGAGCTTTTTCATCTGAATACATTTGTAGTAATTTACCATTTTCAAAAAGTGAAACATTTTTAATTATTCCATTTGTTCCATCGTCAATTGAATTAAAAGTCAAATACCAGATTCCTTTTTTGTCAACGTGTTCTGAGATATTTTCTGAAATCGTTAAAACTTCTACTTTTGAAGTATTCCAATTGGCAACAGGTAATTTCTCTACTTTCACCGCTGGACTTGCAGAAGTTTCATTAAAGAAAACCCTAAACATATAATTTTCGTAATTTTTCGTCGAAATTGGTCCTGTGTACAAAGGCGATTGTCTCGTTGGCTCATTACCATCTTTATCAAATCGTATAACAGCATTTTCGTAAGGAGGAGTTACGGTAATAGTTCCATTTTTATAGATTGCCGTTGGAGGAAAATCTCTAAAAGCAATTCCCATATCAGCCAATCTTTGCAAATGGCTGTTCGTTAATCTTCCATAAAAATCGTCCCAGTTTTTATACTCTTTTTTAGACCAGCCAATCTCTGACAAAGCACAAATTCTCGGATAACTTTGATATTCCATAATTCTTGCTGGACGATCCAAATATTCACTCCACAAAGCACCTTGAACTCCTACTATGTTTTTCTGTTCTTCTGGTGTTAATTCAGCATCTGGAATTGGTTCAAATGAATAGGCACGTTTTGTATCGGTAATTGCCGCCCAACGATGACCCCGTTCTGTTTCGGTTTGCGCCATATCATAATAAGTAAATTGACCTGGCATCATAACTGTTTTAAATCCTTTTTTAGCAGATTCTATTCCGTAACTAATTCCTTGCCAAGCAGAAATCAGTGTATTGGGATCGATTTCTCCGCCTTTCAAAATTTCATTCCAGCCGTCTGTTTTTTTATGATATTTATCTACAATTTTTTGAACCCTTCTAAAGAAATAATTCTGAAGCTGAAAACTATCTGTAAAGCCTTCTTTTGCCATCAAAGCTTGACACTTTGGGCAATGTTCCCAATTGGCACGATTAACCTCATCTCCAGCAATATGAATGTATTCGAATGGAAACAATTCGGAAACTTCTTTAATAATTGAATCCAAAAGATCGTAATTTTCTTCACGTCCCACACACCAAACGTTTTTTACTTCTCCCTGAACACTTTTCAATTCCTGTGTGATAGTACAACCTACTTCTGGATATGAAGCTGTTACGGCACGTGAATGTCCCGGAATTTCAATTTCTGGCATAACAGATATTCCACGATCAGCTGCATAAGCCACTACTTCTTTAATATCTTCTTGTGTATAAAAACCTCCGTAACGCTTGTCTCCTGAACCATACGATGGAAGTAAAACTTCTCCTGGACCTCTCCAAGCGCCTTTTAAAGTTAAATCTGGCAATGATTTGATTTCGATTCTCCAACCGTTATCATCTGTTAAATGCCAGTGAAAAACATTCATTTTATGCGCAGCCAACCAATCAATATAATTTTTTACGGTTTGTTTGTCAAAGAATTGCCTCGAGCAATCGAGCATCATACCACGCCAATCAAAACGAGGATAATCTTCAATTTTCACAAACGGAACGGTTCCTTTTTTAACTTCTTTTGCAGAACAAATTTGTACTAAAGTCTGCAATCCGTTTAAAACTCCGTTGGTTGTTTTTCCTTTTACGAAAATTCCTTTTTCATTTATTTCTAATTGATAAGCTTCATTTGGAAGATCTAATTTCTTATCAACTAAAAATGAAATAGTATTTTTTCCTTGTTTTTTTCCAATCGAAACAATCGGGTTAATTCCTGTATTTTTTGAAAGACTTGTTGAAATATAATCAGTACTATTTTTTAGTTTTTTGTCTACAACAATTTTTAATATTGAAGGTAAAACCAATTGTCCTGCACTTTGCTGAACTGAAACGGGTTTTGGAATTAAATCTAATTTTTGAGCTTTTACAAAACTGATAGAACTTAGAAACAGGGCTAATAGAAGAATACTTTTTCTCATTTCTTTACATTTTTATTTTACTAAAAATTCTATCGGACTACTTTCTGTCTGGGTCTGACTCAAAGCGGTGAGCGCGTAAACATAGTTTTCCAAATCGGCATTTGGAACTTCTAGTTTTAAGGCTGTGGTTACATAATAAATATTTTCAGGATTTGAGAAATCGGTTATTTTTCTTTTTGGAAATCTGTAAATCACATATTTTTTGTCGTTAAATCCTGCTTTCCAAGTCAACACTGCGTTATTGCCTTTTTTAGCAATTACAGCATTTGTTGGCGGTTCTGGTTTTAATCTTGTAATTCTGTTAGCCTCAGGAGTTAAAGCGATATATTTGTATTCTTTTTGAATCAAAGGCTGCCTTAAAGTATCTCCTTTTTTCAGAAAAGTCGAAGCTGTAAAATGCATTGAACCCTCAATTTGAGGCATTTTACGAATCATTTCAATCTGTTTCACGATTTGATCAGGGCTTCTCCATTCTGGTTCTTTCGCAGAAGTCGAAATTTTGTAATCGCCATGACCAACATAAACATTTGCGCCGTATTTATGTTCTGCCCACCATTTTGCCAGAACTTCAAAATTGGCTCTGTCAAAACCAATGTGCCAGTATAATTGAGGCGTAACGTAGTCGATCCAGTTTTCTTTCTGCCATTTTAAAATATTGGCATATAAATCGTCGTAGTTTGTAGCTCCAGCAACGGTTTTAGAACCTTGAGAATCTTTCGCGATATTTCTCCAAACTCCAAAAGGCGAAATTCCGAACTCAACTTCTGGTTTATTGGCAACAATAGTATCTCTAATTTGTTTAATGATTAAATCGACATTGTCTCTTCGCCAATCGTCTTTGTCTTTGAATTGGCGTGGCTCTTTAGCGAAAGCTTTTTCATCTGGAAATTCTTGTCCAGCAATTTTATACGGATAAAAATAATCATCCATGTGAACGGCTTGAATATCGTATTTACGAACAATTTCACCTACAACAGAAGCAACAAAATCTCTGGTTTCTTGCAAACCTGGATTAAAATATCTCGTTTTTCCGTAAGTCAGAAAAAGGTCTGGTCTTTTAAAATATAAATGCTTTTTCGAAAGAACATCTCTAACCGTATCTTTCTGCACACGATACGGATTCAGCCAAACGTGTACATTCATACCTCGTTTTCCTGCTTCGTCAATCATCATTTGCAATGGATCAAAACCGGGCGCAACGCCTTGAGTTCCTGTTATCCAATGCGAAGCGGGTTCTTTTGTCGATTTGTAAAAAGCATCGGCTGTTGGACGAATTTGAAAAATTACAGTGTTCAAATTATATGAACGAAGATTGTCCAAAATAGTAATCATTTCGGCTTTCATTTCTTTGTCTGACAAACCTGGTTTAGATGGCCAGTCGATATTTTCTACTGTAGAAATCCAAGCGGCTCGCATTTCTCTTTTTGGAGACTGCTGACTGAAAATTTTGGTATGGATCAGCAAAAGCAGAATTATAATTTTTATACTTTTCATAGGTTACATTTCTTTGTTAGTTTTCTAAAATTTAACCGCAAAGAGCGCAATGATTTACGCTAAGTTTGCAAAGGTTTATACTTATATTTTGTCTCTTTTTCTCTAGCAGATTCTCCAGATTTAATTCATGGAAATTTGTGGAAAAAAATCATTTTAATCTTTTAATCTTCGGCTAAAAAAATACCTAACAGGTTTTAAAAAACCTGTTAGGCTAGGTAACCAACCTATTTTTATGTGCTACTTATTGTAAATAGCAACACACAATTATTTATTTATTTTTTCAGTAAAAAAATTATGAAAGAATAGTAATTGAAACTTTAAAGAGTTTTCCCAATACTTTAGATCATGTTTTCCTGGGCGTTCTATATAATCGTGATTGATTTTTAAGGCTAACATTTTAGCATGAAGCTCTCTGTTTACTTCCATAAAAAAATCATCCACACCACAATCTATAATTAATCTTAAATTGTTGTCTTTTACCAAATCAAGCATATTGGTAACGGTATTTTTATTCCAGTTTTCTGGGAATTCGGCAAATGTTCCTAGACGTTTTTTTATATCCCAATTCTCCGGAAAAGGTCTAAAATCGACACCACCGCTCATACTTCCGGCAGCACCAAATATATCCTGATGTTTAAAAGACAAATACAAAGCTCCATGTCCTCCCATACTTAATCCTGAAATAGCTCTATTTTCACGGTTGCCAATTGTCTTATATTTTTGGTCTATGTAAGGTACTAATTCATTGATGACATAAGTTTCGTATCTAAAGTTAGGATCTACTGGACTATCAAAATACCAGCTTGAATAATTGCCGTCTACACCTACTACAATAAAATTATATTGATCAACCTGATTTTTAAGTTCTCTAAAATCTTTTGCCCAAGAAGCATAATTACCGCTGTATCCGTGAAGCAGATACACAACTGGAAATTTTTTATCTTTCTTTTTATAACTTTCTGGAAATATGATACAGCTTTTGATATTCTTATTCATTGAAGAACTAAAGACCTGAATAGTATCGACAGTTGCAGCTTTGGCGCTAAAAAATAAGAAAGTTATATAAAATGTGTAGAGTATCTTTTTTTTAACTCTTCTGTTTTGCGAACTATTACTTTCGAAGATTTTTAAAAATTGCAGTAGAATGCTATTATGAGAAGAAGTAGTGCTTTTCATATAGTTTGGTTTAGTTTGAAAATAGTTTCAACAAATATATACAAAAAACAAATTGATTACATTATTTTGCGTTATTTAATAAAAATAAATATTAAAAACGCAAAAAAACGCAAAAACACATTTAAAACAACTTAATCTAGAGTATAAAAACACCTGATTTTCGATATTCTTCAAGACTTTCGTCGTTTGGATCTAGATTTGTAACGATAGTATCTAATTGTTTTAAATCGCAAACAACATGAGGCATTTTAGTATTTAATTTATCCGAAGAAAACATAGAAACAACTCTATCTGAAGCTTCTATCATAGCTTTTTTGACAATTGAAATCTCATAACCAATTTCTGTAAGCCCTTGTTTGATATTGATACTACTGGCTCCAATAAAACAAATATCTGCTTTAATTTTTGAGACTACCTGAATTACATCCATACCAATTGTTACCATTGCATTTTTCTGCATTTTACCTCCAATAAAGATCAAATCAATATTAGGATGTTGTGATAACTGCATTGCTATTGGAAGACTATAAGTGTATATCGTAGCTTTTAAATCGGCCGGAATTAACTTGGCAAAAACGAGATTTGTACTTCCTCCGCTCATTATAATCACCTGGTCATCACGCAATAAAGACAATGCTTTTGTAACAATTTGCTTTTTTTGTTCTTCTGCCGATATATAAATATTGAAAACATCTGCCGATTTTTCAGTTACTTGAACTGCACCGCCATAAACTTTCTCTAAAAGTTTTTTACTGTCCAATTCATTTAAATCTCTTCTAATAGTATCTTCTGATAAATCGAGAGCCAAAGCCAAATCGGTTGTGACAACTTTTTGTTCTTCAACAAGTTTAGTCATGATGTATTTATGTCTTTCGGCTTTCAGCATTTTCTTAAAAGTTAAAATTCAGGACAAATATATCAAATAATTCTATTTAAAATAAACAAGAACTACAAGGAATCGCAACAGTCTGCATGATTTGACTTCAAAATTAAAATCAGAAAAAATACACATGCAAAATTTGCGTTTTTTTGCGTTTTTTGATTGAATTTTTAAAAATATTTACAAAATAATGCATTTGTATGCAATAAATAAATATATTTGCTCAACAACCATTATAAAAAACCAAGTAATCATGAAAAAACTATTTCTTATTTCATTGTTGGTTTTGTTCATTCAAGTAACTTTTGGGCAAACAAAAACAATCACTGGAACCGTAAAAAACAAAGCAGACGGAATTCCAATTCCTGGAGTTAGTGTTCTAATTCAGGGAACATCCAATGGCACAACTACCGATTTTGATGGAAACTACAGTATTAGTATTGCTCCGGGCCGAAGTCTCGCTTTTAGCTACATGGGATATGAAACTTATGTTGTAAAAGTAGAAGGACAGCAAAAAATTAATGTAAGTCTCTCAGAAAGCACTTCTAAACTAGACGAAGTTGTCGTAGTAGGATTCTCTTCTCAGAAAAAAACAAACTTAACTGGTGCAGTTGCTTCAATTGATGTTGCCAAAACAATAGGAAGCCGACCTTTAACAGATGTTAGTAAAGCATTACAGGGAACCACACCTGGTGTAAATATTGCTTTTAACTCAGGAAATATCAACCGTGCCGCAAACATAAATATCCGTGGGGCTGGTACTATTAATGGTTCTGATGCTCCTTTAATATTAGTAGACGGAGTTCCAACAGATTTAGCCTTAATTAATCCGAATGATGTTGCAACAATGTCTGTTCTTAAAGATGCCGCTTCTGCTTCTATTTATGGAGCTCGTGCAGCATTCGGTGTGGTTCTTATTACTACCAAAGGAGGTAAAACAGGAGAAGGAAAAGTACGATTCTCTTATAGCGCAAACACTGCTTTCGTTAATCCGATTTCTACATTAAAATTCTTAGATCCAACTGATGAAATCCCTGGCTTAATTGCTGCAGGAACCCGTACAGATGGTTCTACTCCTGAGATATTTGGTCAGAATTATAATATCTTACTAGAGGGAATCAAAAACTGGAAACAGAAATACGCAAATAATCGTACCAGTCACGAAATGGTTTATGGTGAAGACTGGGAAATTAGAAATGGTACTCCCTATTTTTACAGAGTTTGGGATGCGAATAAAGAATTGTATGCAAAAGATGCACTTCAAGTCACCCATAACATTTCTGCTCAAGGAAATTTAGGAGAAAAAAGTTCTTTCTTCGCTTCATTTGGGTATACAAATCAAGATGGAATGCTGAGAGTAAATCAGGAAGAAAGACGAAGAATAAATATCAACTTAGGATTTACAACAAAACTAGCCGACTGGCTTACTGGTGATTTCAAAGTAATGACAATCAACAATAAGTATGATCAGCCATTTAACTATTATGGAGGTTCAGGAACAGACGATACAAGTTACGGAGGTTACTTTGGTTATGCACTTCGTTGGGGACAATATTTTCCAAATTTCGGAACGTATAGAGGATACAATTTCCGTACAGCAGGAGGATATATTTCAAATGCATCAAGAAATGAAAACGTTAAACGTAATACTAGGTTAAGCGGTAAATTTACAGCAGATATTACTAAAGATTTAAATCTTATTGCCGAAGTAAGCAGTGTAAATGAAACCTACAACCGAAAACAAAATGGTGGTAAGTTCTTAGCATGGGATAGCTGGTCTGCAATGCCTTATGATGCTACTACAATTCAAACCGCTACTCCTGCAACTCTTGAAGCAGGAAATGATTATGTAGCACAATCTAAATCTGAATCGGTTACCAATGTAGTGAACGTTTATGGTAATTATAAAAAACAATTCGGAAATCATAACTTAAAATTCTTAGCAGGTTTTAACTCTGAGTGGCAAAATTTCTCTCGTAATTACGCACGAAGAAATACACTTTTAGACAAATCAAAACCTGAATTCAATCTGGCAGTTGGAGAACAATTTGTTTCAGGGGCCACAAATACTTCTCTTAACCCTGCAGAAACAGAATACTCAATCGCCGGTTTCTTTGGCCGTATAAATTATGATTATAACGGAATCTATCTTTTAGAATTAAATGCTCGTTATGATGGTTCTTCAAGATTCCCTACAAACGAACAATGGGGATTTTTTCCATCTGCTTCTTTTGGATATAAAATCGTAAACGAAAAATTTATGGAAAATACACGTAGCTGGTTAACAGATCTTAAACTACGTGGTTCTATTGGAGCAATTGGAAATCAAAATGTAGGAAACAATGCTTTCTTATCTGTATTAAACTCAACAAATCCTTCATGGGTAAACAGTGGTTCTACTCTTCCGCCTTCTATGGGATTACCAACTAACGTTGATCCAACATTAACTTGGGAAAAAGTATATACTAAAGATGTTGGTATTGATATCAGAATTTTTGATATGCTTGGCGCTTCATTCGACTGGTACCAGCGTGACACGAAAGGAATGCTTGCTCCAGGAATAACACTCCCAGGTTCATTTGGTCAAAGTGCAGCTCAAACCAACTCAGGAAATATGAGAACCAGAGGATGGGAACTTTCATTAAATTTCAATAAACAATTAAGCGAAAATGCTTCGGTTTTTGTTGATGTAGCCTTATCAGATTACAAATCTGTAATTACAAAATGGAATAATAGCTCTAAATTATTAGCTGTGGTTACTCCTACTACTTATCCTTATTATGATGGTTATGAAATTGGCCAAATCTGGGGATTAACTAGTGACAGACTTCTTCAAGCTGATGACGTAATTACAAATAATGGTAAAACGGTAAATGGTGTTGACTACTCTAAAACTATGGGTGGTAACTTTAAATATGGTGCTGGAGACGTTCATTACTTAGATTTAGATGGTGACGGAGCCATTACTCGTGGCGCAGGAACTGCCGATGATCATGGAGATTTGAGAAAAATCGGTAACTCTACACCACGTTATAAATATGGTATAACATTAGGAGGAAAATATAGAGGCTTTGATGTTTCTGCTTTCTTCCAGGGAGTTGGAAAACGAGATTACTGGGCAGCTTCAGATGTTGTATTGCCTTTCTTCCGTGCACCTCAGCAAATGTATGAAAATCAAGCTGACTACTGGACACCACAAAATACAGGAGCTTACTGGCCAAACCCATACTATGGAAATGAAGCCAACACTTTTGGATCAGGTACTCAAGGCCAAAACAACTTTGTTACTTCTACAAGATATTTATTAGATATGTCATATTTCCGTCTTAAAAATTTCAGCCTTGGATATTCACTTCCAAAAGGTTTAGTAAGTAAAGCCGGATTAGAAAAAGTAAGATTGTATACTTCAGGAGAAAACCTAGTAACATGGAAAGACAAACGTCTTCCTGTTGACCCTGAAATTGATGAGACAGAAGTTTTCTGGGGAAGAGCTTATCCTTATACCAAAACATGGTCTTTTGGTGTTGAGCTTTCTTTCTAATACTAACAATACAAAACTTTAAAAATGAAAAAATCAAATATAAAATCGAAATTTCTGCTGTTTTTTGCTGCTACAATAGCTTCAATGAGTGCAGTGAGCTGCTCAGATTATCTAACAGATGATCCTGCAGATAAGTTTACAAACGACAACTTCTGGCAGTCTGAAGATAACGTAAAAACGTTTTCATGGGTAAACTATGATACTTTTTATGGTTACGGAAACGGAACTACGATTGGACTTTCATTCTTCTATTATCATGGAAGTGATTACAGAGTAGATGATAACTTAGCTGCTTTTACATTTTATCAAATGCCAATTACTGCGGCTACGACAATGCAATATTCTTGGAACGAATATTACACCCTAATCCGTCGTTGTAATCTGATGTTAGAAAAAGTACCAACCGTAAGTATGTCTCAGGAAAGAAAAAATCACTACTTAGGGGTAGCTAAATTTTTTAGAGCTTACACTTATTTTCGTTTAGTACAGAAATTTGGTAATGTTCCTTATACAGACAAGTTTTTATCACAGGCAGATGCTGAAGTTTATGCTCCAGCAATGCCTCGAGCAGAAATTATGGATAAAGTAATTGCAGAACTGCAAGAAGCTGCTGACTTAATGCTGGCTTCAGATGATAAAAATGTTACTGTGAACAAATATACTGCGTACGCTGCTTTGAGTAATGCTTGCCTTTATGAGGGAACTTACAGAAAATACCATTTAAATCAAGATGGAAGTGCTTACTTAAACAAAGCCAAAACTGCTTCATTAGCAATAATGAACAACCCAAGTTATAAATTAAATTCAGATTGGAAAAGCCTTTACAATTCTGTCGAATTACTAGGCAATACCGAAGTTATCCTTGCAAAACGTTATTTAACAAACGTACTAATGCATTCACTTCAAAACTATACCAATACCTCAACAATTCAGTATGGTTTGACAAAATGGGCTGCTGACAGTTATGTAACAACAAATGGATTACCTATTCAACAAGCAGGAAACACACAATATCTTGGTGACAATACGGTTACAAATACATTTACCAACAGAGATCCCCGTTTTGGAAAAACAGTGAACCCAGCCAACTACGGCTACAAAGGAAAACCTTTTGGTACAGCAGCTTTAGTTTCAATGTCTGGTTATATATTTGAATTGTACAACAATCCAGCAACCACTGGTCCAGATGTTACTACTGGAGGGCGTAACTATACTGATGCTCCTTTATTTACATTAAGCGAAGTATATCTAAATTACGCTGAAGCTTGTGCAGAACTTGGAAGTGCTACAAATGCAGATCTTGATTTATCTATCAACAAAGTTCGTATTCGTGCTGGAATTGCACCTTTAACAACTGATGGTACAAATGCTTCTGCTGGTGGTATACAAATTAACGATCCTAGACGAACTTCTTCTTTAGAACAACTTACAGGAACTGTAAATCCTCTAATATGGGAAGTACGTCGTGAACGTCAAATTGAATTTATGAGTTGGACAACTTTAAGACAAGCAGATATTTATCGTTGGAAAAAAGGCGATTATTTAGACACTTCTAAAAACATTGATGTAAATCTTGGAGCTAGAATTGGAACTCCTGTTGGCTCACAAACTGTTGTTGATGCAAATGGATATGTAAAAATATATCCGGCAAGTACTAGAAATTTTGAACCAAAACATTATCTATTAAATATCCCGACAAATGATATTGATTTATATAAAGCTCAAGGTGTAGAATTAAAACAAAACCCTGGCTGGTAATTCAAAACACAATAAACATTTGCTCTAATAATAAACTGCCTCTGAAACCTAATCAAAACAGAGGCAGTTATTTAAAAATCTTTTTTCTCAACACATAGCACTGAACAAAAATTGAGAAATAAAATTCCTTCTGAAAATTTCATTATTTTTCATCATCACATCAATCAAAAACATTAAACAGTAATCAAATAATAACTTAATTTTAGTAGTCAATTTTGCCTTAACTATTAACTGTAATTAAAATGATAAAATTCATCTCAAAAAGTGCCTTAATTGTAATTTCTTTGTTTTTTACAACTTTGTATTCCAATTCGTTTTCTACAGTTAGAAAATCGGGCACATCAGAAATTAATCCTCCTACAATAAAAACTGGAGCCGACAATTACGAGAAATATTTACCACTTTTAAAGGACAAAAAAATAGGAATTGTAACCAATCAAACTGGAATTTTGTCTAACAAAACTCATCTAGTTGATTTTTTATTAGAGAAAAAAATTGCAGTACAAACCATCTTTGCGCCAGAACACGGCTTTAGAGGAACAGCAGATGCTGGTGAACATGTCGTTGACGGAAAAGATCCTAAAACAGGCTTATCAATTATTTCTCTTTATGGAGATAATAAAAAACCAAAACCTGCACAATTAAACGGAATCGACATTATGATTTTCGATTTACAAGATGTTGGAGCACGTTTTTACACGTATATTTCTTCATTGCATTATGTAATGGAAGCTTGCGCAGAAAATAATGTCCCACTTATAATTTTAGACAGACCAAACCCAAACGGAAGCATTGTAGACGGTCCGCTTCTAGAAAAAGAATTTACAAGTTTTGTAGGCATGCACCCAATTCCACTGATGCATGGAATGACAATTGGCGAATATGGACAAATGATCAACGGAGAAAAATGGCTTAAAAATGGAGTTCAATGCAAATTAACCGTAATTCCTTGTTTGAATTATGATCGAAAAATGGCTTACAGCTTACTTGTAAAACCTTCTCCAAATTTACCAAACGATCAATCTATAAATCTGTACGCGAGTTTATGCCTTTTTGAAGGAACAAATGTGAGCATGGGACGAGGCACTGAAAAACAATTTCAAATTTATGGTTCTCCATACTTAACTAAAACCAATTTCAGTTTTACTCCAAAGCCAAATTTTGGGGCTAAGGATCCTTTATACAATGGAAAAGAATGTTTCGGTGAAGATTTAACAGCCTATCCGAAACTAAAACAATTAGAATTAAAATGGCTCATCAAAGCCTATCAAAATACAGCCGATAAATCTAAATTCTTTAATGCCTTTTTTACGAAACTGGCTGGAACAAAAAAATTACAACAGCAAATCGAATCTGGAGCTTCTGAAAAAGCAATTCGCGACAGCTGGAAAAAAGATATCGAAGCCTTTTATAAAATAAGAAAGCCCTATCTGCTTTATTAAGAAACACTTTTAAACCCCAACCAAAAACCCAAAAACTGACTATTTTTTTATAAAATAGAGATTTCCTATATCAAATATCGAAGTGAAAGATCAAACCAATCTTTCATTTATAAATCAAAAAAAGAAAAAAGATGAGAAATAAAAATCCTGAAACCGAACAAGAATCTTTGTACAAAGATCTGGATCAAATGACTGTAAACGAATTATTGACTAACATCAATAAAGAAGACCAAAAAGTACCGCAGATTATCGAGAAACAAATTCCGAAAATTGAAAAATTAGTCAAAGCAATTGTAAAGAAAATGCAGTTAGGTGGAAGATTATTTTACATTGGAGCTGGAACTTCTGGGCGTATCGGAATTTTAGATGCATCAGAATGTCCGCCAACTTTTGGAGTTCCTCACGACATGATTATCGGAATTATTGCAGGAGGAGATACTGCAATTAGAAAAGCGGTTGAAAATGCAGAAGATGATACAGAGCAAGCTTGGAAAGATTTAGCTAAATTTGAAATTTCAAGTTTAGATTTTATTATCGGAATTGCTGCTTCTGGAAATACACCTTATGTTTTGGGAGCTTTAAAAAAAGCCAAAGAACACAATATCAAAACAGGAAGTATTTCGTGCATCAGCAACGGGCTTATTGCGCAGGAAGCAGATTATCCGATTGAATTAATTGTTGGACCAGAATTCTTAACGGGAAGTACAAGAATGAAAGCAGGAACAGCTCAAAAACTGACTCTGAATATGATTTCTACCTCAGTAATGATTAAACTTGGAAAAGTAAAAGGCAACAAAATGGTTGACATGCAGTTGTCTAATGAAAAATTAGTAAAACGAGGCATCAAAATGATTATGGAAGAACTTGCAATTGAATATGATTTGGCCGAAGAATTACTCCAAAAACATAAAAGTGTACGCGCTGTATTGTTAGATCATAACAGCAAAAAATAACCAGATTTCTAAAACCAAACCAAAATGTCTTCTACCACAATTCTCATTTTCATCTTTGTTTATTTCGGACTTTTACTCTTTATTTCAAACGTAATTAGTAAAAAAGGCCAGGACAATGATTCTTTTTTCAAAGCCAATAAAAATTCTAAATGGTATTTAGTTGCTTTTGGAATGATCGGAACAGCGCTTTCCGGCGTTACCTTTATTTCTGTTCCTGGAGAAGTTGGTTCGCCAAACGGAGAACAATTCAAGTATTTTCAATTTGTTTTAGGAAATGCTATAGGATTTATCATTATTGCAAAAGTCCTACTTCCACTCTATTACAGAATGAATCTGACTTCGATTTACAGTTATATCGAGCACCGAATGGGAATTAGAAGTTACAAAACCGCTGCTTCTATATTTTTAGTCAGCAGAACGATTAGCTCGGCTTTTAGATTGTATTTGGTTGTGATTGTTTTACAACGTTATGTTTTCAATGATTTCAATATCCCTTTTCCAGTAACGGTACTTTTAGCTTTAGCGCTTATCTTTCTATACACTTTTAGAAGCGGTCTAAAAACCATTATTATTACCGATACTCTACAGACGTTTTTTTTAGTTAGTTCAGTGTTTATAACCATTTATTTTGTTTGTGATAGTCTAAATCTGACTGTCCTTGAGTCGGTTTCAACCATTCAGAAAAGTAATTATTCTAAAGTATTCTTCTTTGATGATTTCTTTACGAGCAAGTACCACTTTGTAAAGCAAATTCTAGGCGGAATGTTTGTTACCATTGCAATGGTTGGACTGGATCAAGATTTAATGCAAAAAAATCTAAGCTGTAAAAACATTGGCGAAGCACAAAAAAACATGTTCACTTTTACTGGAATTTTTGTCTTAATTAATATTATTTTCTTGAGTTTGGGTGCTTTATTGTACATCTACGCCTCAAAAAACAATGTTCAAATTCCGCTAGATTTAGCAACAGGAAAACCAAGAACCGATTTACTTTTTCCTGAAATTGCTTTAAATCATTTGTCAATTGTTCCAGCATTTGTTTTCCTTTTAGGAATTATCGCTGCCACTTTTGCTACAACCGATTCAGCTTTAACAGCACTAACAACTTCATTTTGTGTTGATTTCTTAGGAATGGATAAATCTGAAAATCTAGATAACAGCAAAAATGTCAAAATAAGACATTGGGTGCATTTTGCATTTTCAATCTTGTTGTTTTTGGTTATCATCATTTTAAATTCGTTTAATGATGCTTCTGTTGTAGCTTTAATTTTCAGAGCAGCCTCTTACACTTACGGACCTTTATTAGGATTATATGCTTTTGGATTGTTACAAAAATCAAGAATCGTAAATGACAAATTGATTCCGTTAATCTGTCTACTTTCGCCAATATTTACCTATTTCTTAAGCGAACATTCAGCACAATTATTCGGATATACTTTCGATAATGAATTAATTATTATTAACGGATTATTTACTTACATCGGAATTTATTTAACTAGCCAACGCACAGAAGAAAAAATCTCTTTTTAATTGCCCAACACTATTTCATGAAAAATGCCATTATAAAAATAGGTTTATTTACAGCTGTTCTTTTTTTAAGCGTCAATTGCGGTGTTTCAAAAAAGAGCAAAACTGCTGTCGAAACAAATCAGCCTATTTCTACAGAAAATAAAGAAGTTTACGTACCGAAAAGCAAAGCAGAAAAAAAGCCTTTTGTTCCAGATTGTGATGCCGAAAATCGTTGGGCTGACAGTATTTACAGCAAAATGACTCTAGATGAAAAATTAGGGCAATTATTTTTTGCAAATGCTTATTCGAATAAAGATTCTGTACATGTCAACAAAGTAAAAGAACTGGTTTCTAAATACAATATTGGCGGTTTAATTTTCTTTCAAGGCGGACCAGTTCGTCAGGCGAAATTAACCAACATTTACCAATCAAAAGCCAAAGTTCCATTGTTTATTGGTCTTGATGCCGAATGGGGATTAAGCATGCGTTTAGATTCGACTTACGCTTATCCTTGGAACATGACTTTGGGCGCCATTCAAGATTTAGATTGGATTGAAAAAGTCGGCAGACAAATGGGAAGCGAATGCAAAAGAATGGGAATTCATTTCAACTTTGCACCAGTTTTAGACATCAATACCAATCCTTTAAATCCAATTATTGGAAATCGTTCTTTTGGCGAAAGCAAAACAAATGTTGCCAATCGTGCTTCTGCAATAATGAAAGGCATTCAAAGTCAGGGCGTTTTGTGTACCGGAAAACATTTTCCAGGACATGGAGACACTGCGGTAGATTCTCATAAAGCACTTCCTACGGTTTCTTTTACAAAAGAACATTTGGATGAAGTTGAAATCTATCCTTACAAACAGCTTTTTGACGAAGGATTGGCTTCTGTAATGGTCGCGCATCTTAATATTCCAAGTTTGGAACCACGCGAAAATGTTCCTTCTTCTGCTTCTTATAATGTAGTAACTGAGTTATTGCAGAAACAATTAGGCTTTGAAGGTTTAATTTTTACGGATGGTTTAGGTATGAAAGGCGCAAGTAATTTTAAACCTGTAGGCGATCTTGAATTGGCTGTTTTACAAGCAGGAAATGACATTTTTTTATGTCCTGATGATGTGCCAGTTGCGATTGAAAAACTAAAAACGTTTTATGCAAAAGGAGATATTACAGAAGAACGTTTGGCTCATTCGGTTAAAAAAATCTTGCATTACAAATTCAAAGCAGGTTTAAACAAATACAAACCAATTGATTTAAAAAATTTACAAAAAGACTTAACCAGTCCTGATAAAGACGCGCTTCAATATAATTTATTTGAAAACGCTGCAACGGTTTTAAAAAATAAAAAAGACATTCTACCAATCAAAAATCTGAATCAGAAAATTGCCTACGTAAAACTGGGAGAAGATGTAAACAGTGCTTTTGTTTCGACTTTAAAAAAATATACCGAAGTAACAGAAGTTTCAAATACCAACATCGATTCTTTAAACAAAGCATTAAAAAAATTCGATTTGGTTATTTTGGGTTATCACAAAGTGAATAAAGCTTGGGAAAAGCACGATTTAAACTCAAACGAATTGTTTTTCTTGAATAAAATTGCTGCAAACAACAAGGCCATTTTAGATGTTTTTGCAAAACCTTATTCGCTACTTTCGATCAAAAATTTTGATGATTTGGAAGCATTGATGGTTTCTTACCAAAATTCGACGATTTCTCAAATTGTTTCTGCCGAAATTCTATTCGGAGCCAAACAAGCCAAAGGAAAACTTCCTGTTTCTATCAATGACAATTTCAAAGTTAATGAAGGAATCGATACCGAAAAAATCGATCGTTTAGGTTTTGAAACACCAGAAAATGTGGGAATGAGTTCAGCAATTCTTTCTAAAATTGATGCCATTGCCCAAAAAGCAATTGATGGAAAAATGGCACCAGGAATGCAGGTTTTAGTAGCGAGAAAAGGAAATGTTGTTTTTCAGAAATCGTATGGATATCAAACTTACGACAAGAAAGTAAAAGTTTCAAATACCGATTTATATGATGTGGCTTCGATTTCAAAAATGATTTCTACGCTTCCAAACGTAATGCAGCTATATGATAAAAACAAAGTCGAATTAGAAACCAAATTAGGGACAATGCTTCCAATGTTTGCCAAGTCGAATAAAAAAGATATTTCTTTTAAAGATCTTTTAAATCATTACGCTGGATTAATTGCTTGGAGTCCGTTTTACAAATCGACATTAGATGCCAAAGGTTTTCCGATGGAGAAATACTACCGAAAAATTCCAGAGAAAAATTTCACAACCAAAGTAGCCGATAGTCTTTTTATTCGAAATGATTACCATGACACGATCATGAAATTTATTGCCGATTCTCCTATTTCATTAAAAAAAGAATACAAATACAGTGATTTTACTTTTATCATTTTAAAAGAATATCTGGAAAGAGCGACTCATGAAAAATTGGAAGATTTAAGTCAGAAAAACTTTTTCAATTCTTTGGGAATGAATTACACAACCTACAATCCATTATTGAAATTTGATAAAAATGTAATTGCTCCAACTGAAATTGATACTTATTTTAGACATCAATTGATCCAAGGTTATGTTCACGACATGGCGGCCGCAATGGAAGGCGGAGTTTCAGGACACTCAGGAATTTTTTCGAACGCTATGGATGTGGCAAAAATGATGCAGCTTTTTCTTCAAAAAGGAAGTTATGGCGGCGAACGTTATTTTTCTGAAGCTACATTTGATACTTTTAACACTTGCTTTTATTGCGCTCAAGGCGTTGAAAGAGGTTTAGGTTTTGATAAAAGATTAGGAAAAGATGGTCCAACTTGCCAATGCGCTTCAGCGTCAAGTTTTGGTCATACTGGTTTTACTGGAAATATGGCTTGGGTCGATCCAGCAAACGAAACTGTTTATGTCTTTTTGTCGAACAGAACCTATCCTGAAGTAGGCGAAGAAGGAAATAAATTGGCAAAAGAAAAGATTCGTGAAGATATTCAGAAAATAATTTATGAATCTATAATCAAGTAAACTGTAGCTTTGTCAAAGTTTAAAACTTTGACAAAGTTCTGCACAAAAAAACGTATTTCATGAACAAAAATATAAACGCACTTTATAAAATTGCTCAAAAAGAAACGAAACGTATAATTGGATTAATGTCAGGAACTTCCCTTGACGGACTTGATATTGCCTTATGTGAAATTTCAGGATCTGGGACAAATACTGATGTGAAATTAGTTCAATTTGAAACCGTTACTTATTCAGAAGAAATTAAAACTGAAATCCGTAAAATTTTTGCGAAAAAAAACATCGAATTCCAGCATTTGGTTTTGCTTAACGAATGGATTGGCTTACTTCATGCGGAAATGATAAATGATGCTTTAAAAAAATGGAATATTCCTTCATCAGATATTGATTTAATTGCTTCTCACGGACAAACCGTTTTACATGCGCCAAAGTTTTTGCATCAGCAGGAAAAATTTCCAAATGCGACACTTCAAATTGGAGATGGCGATCATATTGCGGTAAAAACAGGAATTATCACTTTATCTGATTTTAGACAAAAACATGTTGCCGCTGGTGGAGAAGGCGCTCCATTGGCAGTTTATGGCGATTATTTTTTATTTGGAAAAGAAGGTGAAAACAGAATTATGCTCAACATTGGTGGTATTGCTAATTTTACATATTTGCCTGCTGCATTAAAAACAGAAGAAACTTTTGTAACCGATACCGGAACCGGAAACACCTTGATTGATCTTTTTGTGAAAAAATATTTTCCAGAAAAAAGCTATGATAAAGATGCCGAAATAGCCAAACAAGGAACTGTAAATCAGTTGTTATTGGATCATCTTAAAGATAATGCTTTTTTCAAAAAAGGATTTCCAAAAACAATCGGACAGGAATTATTTAATGCCGAATATGTTGAATTAGCACTTTCTAAAAGCAATTTTACCAATATTTCAGCACCAGATCTACTGGCTACTTTAACTCGTTTTAGTGCCGAAACTATTGCGGAAGCGATTCAATTTACAATTCAAAACAGCCAATACAAAATAGAAGATTTCAAAATCTATCTTTCTGGCGGAGGAGCAAACAATCCACTTTTAGTACAATGGCTGAAAGAATTGCTGCCTTGTCCTTTCTTCAAAAGCAATGATTTAGGAATTAACAGTGATGCCAAAGAAGCAATTCTTTTTGCTGTTTTAGCCAATGAAACTGTTGCTGGAGGAGATTTTAAATTCAATTCTGTAAAAATTCCTTCTGTAACTATGGGAAAAATTTCATTTCCTGATTAATATTAACTACCAACCACAAACCAAAACCATGACAAAAGAACGTTTAACCTCACTGGACGTATTTAGAGGATTTACTATTTTTCTAATGACAATAGTTAACAATCCTGGAAGCTGGTCTTCTATTTATCCACCATTAGAGCATGCAGAATGGCATGGTTGTACCCCAACCGATTTAGTTTTCCCTTTTTTCGTTTTTATAATGGGAACAGCAATACCTTTTGCCATGCCAGTTAAACATCTTGATGGTTCTGTTTTTAATAAAATTTTAGTTAGATCGCTGCGTATTTTCTGTTTAGGGTTTTCTTTAAACTTTTTCAGCAGAATTCATTTATTTGATCTAGAAGGATTACCACTTTTAGCAGTAAGACTCATTATTTTCTTCGGAATCGCCTATGCTCTTCTAGGAAATTTTAGTTTGAAGATCAAAACATATCTTGTTTTTGGAATCTTAGCCGTATTATTATTTTTAGCTTACAGCGGTTTAGAACACTTCGAAGAGGTTAGAATTCCGGGCGTTTTACAGCGAATTGCCATCGTTTATTTCTTTACATCGCTTTTATATTTAAAAACCAATTTAAAGACACAAATCATAACTGCTCTTTCAATTCTAGTTGGATATTATGTCATAATGGCTTTTGTTCCTGTTCCTGGAATCGGAGAAGCCAATTTTGAAAAAGGCACCAATTTGGCAGCTTGGCTCGATAATTTAGTTCTAAAAGGACATCTTTGGAGCGTTTCTAAAACCTGGGATCCAGAAGGAATTTTAAGTACGCTACCAGCCATAGCAACTGGAATCACCGGAATGTTTATAGGACAAATTTTAAATTTGTCTGTTGCTAAAATCGAAATTGTAAAAAAACTGGTAATTGCTGGAATTGTTCTCTTAATCTCTGGATTACTTTGGAATATTATTTTCCCAATCAACAAATCACTTTGGACAAGTTCTTATGTTTTGTACACAGGTGGTATTGCTACCTTATGCTTGACACTTCTATATTATGTTATTGATGTGGCAAATTATAAAAAGTGGGCCAAACTGTTTTTAATCTGGGGAGTAAATCCAATGATTGTTTTTTACTTTTCGGGAATAATTCCGAGGGTAATGAGTTCTATAAAAATGCAAAATCCAGAAATTGGAGGTGAAGAAATTGGCTTCCAAACCTATGTGTACCAGTTTGGAATTGTTCCTAATTTTGAAAATCCACTAAATGCATCCTTGGCTTATGCACTGGCTTATGCTCTATTTTGGTCAATTATCTTATGGATTTTATATAAAAGAAAACTGATATTCAAAGTTTAGTATTTCAAAAAGAATGGTATTATTATTGCGAAATTTAAATTTCCTTTAATCATCTAAAAAAACTACTTTTGGTTTTTGTTAAAAAACATTGAAATGCATAAAAATCAGTATTTAATATTCTCTTTTCTATTTATATTTTTCGTTTCGACGATTTCTGCACAGGAAAAAACAATGCATCCTAAAAATGAATTTAGAGGTGTTTGGATTGCTACCGTAGTAAATATTGACTGGCCAAAAACAAGTTTGGATAATGTTGAGAAAGAGAAAGCTGATTATATAGAAATTCTGGAAGCTTATAAAAAACTAAACTACAATGCCGTAATCGTTCAGGTTAGAAGTGTTGGTGATGCTATCTATCCTTCAGAATTTGCACCTTGGTCTCGTTTTTTAACTGGAAAAGAAGGTCTAGCTCCAAACCCATATTATGATGCTTTGGCTTGGATGATTGAACAAGCCCACAATCGCGGTTTTGAATTTCATGCGTGGTTAAATCCTTATCGTGCGACTTTTGATTTGAATAAAAATCTTTTAAGTTCTGGACATGATCTATTTAAACATCCGGAATGGATGATTGAATACGGCGGAAAATATTATTACGATCCTGCATTGCCAGAAGTTCAAGCACATTTAACAAAAGTGGTAAAAGAAGTGGTTGACAAATACGACATTGATGCCATTCATTTTGATGATTATTTTTATCCTTATGCTGTTCCTGGAAAAACATTTAATGATAATGCTTCTTACCAAAAATATGGTGCAGGTTTAAGCCGTGCCGATTGGCGTCGTGCAAATGTGAGCAACTTTGTACACACAATTTCTACTACTATAAAAGATAGCAAACCTTGGGTTCAGTTCGGAATAAGTCCATTTGGGGTTTGGCGAAATAAATCGCAGGATCCAAGAGGTTCTGAAACACAATCAACTTCAAATTATGACGATTTATATGCAGATCCAATGTTGTGGATGGATCAAAAATGGATTGATTATATTCTGCCTCAGTTGTATTGGAGTATGAATAATACAAGAGCTTCATATTCTAAATTGGTAAAATGGTGGTCTGAGAATTCTAATAATACTGCTGTTTATATTGGTCATGCCTCTTATAAAATTAGAGGAGATTCAGATAAAAGCTGGAATTTTATGACCGAAATTCCAACACAAGTTGATTATTTAAGAACTTTCAAAAATGTTTCTGGAAGTGCCTATTTCAGTTCAAAATGGTTCATGGGCAAAAACTTTGATGTAGTTCGTCATTTAGAAGAAAACCAGTATAAATATCCTGCTCTTCCTGCAGCAGTTCCGAATTTAAGACACGTCATTATCGATACGCCAAAAATATTGGAGTACAATAAAGATAGTATTAAATATAACTTTACATTCAAAAGTCCACTGAATACAAAGGTTCGCTATATGGTAGTTTATGGAGCGGATCACGTTTCAAAAATTGACATTAACGATGCCACTAAAATTGTTGAAAAAGTAACTATAAAAGAAGTAGATGGAAAAATCACTTTTGCAATAGCGGCAGGAAAATTAAACCTGTACAAAGCCTGTGCGGTAACTTTTATTGATTATTATGCCAACGAAAGCACTCCAACTGCCATAGATCTAAAAAAACCATTTAAAAACTATACACCTGCACAACCAAATGAAAATAGATAATAAACCTTGGTTCTGGATTCCGCTTCTAAATTTTGCATCTGGATTACCGTATGCCGTAATTATTTCGGTTTCGGTTTTAATGTACAAAAATCTCGGAATCAGCAATGAAGACATTGGTCTTTATACCAGTTTATTATATCTTCCTTGGGTTGTAAAACCACTTTGGAGTCCGTTTATTGAATTGACAGGAACTAAAAGAAAATGGTTTTTATCCATGCAATTGCTTATTTCGATTGCTTTTCTGTTAGTTGGATTTACAATCCCAACGAACGGTTTTTTTATGATGACACTTGCCATTTTCTGGGTTGCCGCTTTTGCTTCAGCTTCTAATGATATTGCGAGCGACGGCTTTTATTTATTGGTTTTACCAAAAGAACAACAATCTTTTTTCCTCGGAATCAGAAGTACTTTTTACAGATTATCAATGTTGGCCGGAAACGGATTAATAGTACTTTTTGCAGGATATTTGGAACATAAATATGGCGACAACACAAAAGCATGGTCATATACGATGATTTGCGTTGGGTTATTAATGACCTTTATCACAGTTTACAATTTCATTTTTACGCCAAAAAATGAAATCAATCCTACTGAAAACAAAGAAACTCATCATCAGAACTTCGGAACTATATTTATTAGTTTCTTCAAGAAAAAGCAAATTGCCATTGTTTTAATCTTCATTCTTATTTTTAGATTAGGAGAATCACAGCTATTAAAAATGCTAACTCCTTTTTTAATTGACCCTATTAAATATGAATTAGTAGAAACAAGTTCTGATTTAAATGAAAACAAAGCTTTAGAAATATTTAATACAAAAGTAAAAGCTGGCGTAAAACTTGAAAAATCAGAATTAGAGTTATTATATTCAAAATTACCTGTTGTAGTTGAAAACAGAAAGGGTAAAAAAGCTTTAAAAGAAACGTTGCCTAAAAAAAATGAAGAATACAAAAAAGTAAATGAAGCAAGAATTACTTTTATTGATGGATTGATTTCAAAAAATGGAAATCAGAAAACAATTCAAGTAGGCGGAATGGGATTAGATACCGAAGCTGTTGGAATCATCTACGGAACTTTTGGTGTTGCAGCTTTAACTTTAGGAGGAATCTTGGGAGGAATTGCCATTTCCAGACATGGTCTTACCAAATGGATGTTTCCAATGTTTTTGGCGATGCATTTACCTATAATCGGATTCATTTTATTAGCCTTTTTTCACCCAACATCAATTTATTATATTTATGCCGTTGTTATTTTGGAACAATTTGGTTACGGATTTGGCTTTACAGCATTTATGATGTATTTAATTCACGTTGCCGAGGGAGAATCAAAAACAGCACACTATGCACTTGCAACTGGATTTATGGCATTAGGAATGATGCTTCCAGGAATGTTAAGCGGTTATATTCAGAAATTTTTAGGCTATCAAAACTTCTTTATTTGGGTTTTAATAGCTACAATTCCAGGTCTTATTTTATCACGTTTTTTAATTTTCCCGAAAGATTTTGGGAAAAAATCATAAGAAGTTTAAACCCAAATCAAACTCTTACATATGGAAATCAATGAAAATTTGCAGGCCGAACGAAATCTGAAAGGAACTGAGTTCGAGAAAAATGGAAATCTTGAAAAAGCAATTGAATTGTATGAAGAAAATGTTGCAGAAGGCTTTAAAGGAAATCATCCTTACGATCGATTAGCAACGATCTACAAAAACGAAAATGATTTGGATAATGAAATCCGCGTTTTGGAAAAAGCAATTGTGGTTTATGAAGAAATCACTATTGAAGACCGATTGGAAGGATTGCCAAAACTTTTCCGTTTCAAAAACCGATTAGAAAAAGCCATTGAAACCAAAAAGCAATTGGCTAAACAAAAGAAAGCAAAGTTGAAATAAAACAATCTTTTTAAACACATAGAAACCTAGATTTTATTTTTGTGTGAAAAGAGTATAAAAGAGAAACTCATTTCTCAACACATAGTTAAACGCTGGTAGCTTTGTCAAAGTTTAAAACTTTGACAAAGCTTTGCGTAAAGATGTAGGAAACAAAAGCAATAAATCATGACTACCATAAAACGAACCAATTCAGACGATATTGATTTTATAAATCTGGTTGCTTTGTTAGATCAAGATTTAGCAATTAGGGATGGAGAAGATCATTCTTTTTATAATCAGTTTAATAAAATTGATAAAATAAAACATACAATCGTTTATTACGAAAATAGAATTCCTGTCGCTTGTGGCGCTTTTCGAGAAAAAGAATCTGGCACAACAGAAATAAAAAGAATGTATGTTCATCCAGATTATCGAAACAAAGGAATCGCTGCCGCTGTTTTGACTGCTCTTGAAATTTGGGCCAAAGAAATTGGCTATACTTATACCATTCTCGAAACAGGGAAAAAACAACCCGAAGCCATTCGCTTATATCAAAAATCAAATTATACCATCATTCCAAATTATCCTCCTTATGAAGAAGTAGATAATAGTGTTTGCATGAAAAAGACTTTATAATAATGAAAATCACAGCTGAAGCATTACGCCAAAAGATAGGACAATTTTTCTTTCCTGCAGTATTCATCAACGATACCGAAGAAAATATTCAGGAAACCGAAAGACTTATTAGAGAACACAATATTGGAGGATTAACCTTTTTCCACAGTCGTGCGAGCGCTGCAACGAATTACGAAAGCAAGAAAAAAGTTGTTTTCAACGATGACAGTTACAAAAAAATTAAAGTGCTAATTGCGCGTTATCAAAAAGCCGCTTCTACTCCACTTTTAATCAGTATTGATGCAGAATGGGGTTTGGCAATGCGTATTGAAAAAACTCCACAATATCCGTATGCGATTACACTTGGTGCTTTGCCAGAAAGCAAATCCAATTTAGTTTACGAAGTTGGAAAACAAATTGCTTTAGACTTAAAAGCAGCTGGAATTCAGTACAATTTATCGCCTTTGGCAGATATTAATAACAATCCGAACAATCCTGTTATTGGCTATCGTTCTTTTGGTGAAAACAAAGAAAAAGTAGCCGATTTTGCTGTTCAATACTTAAAAGGAATGTCAGAAGTTGGTGTTTTAGGGTGTTTGAAACATTTCCCTGGACACGGAAATACAAATGTCGATTCGCATTTAGGACTGCCTGTTTTAAAAGAAACTTTAGAAGAATTATTAGAAAACGAATTGTATCCTTTCATTAAAGGAATCGAAAATAATGTCGATTCGATTATGATTGGACATTTAGCAGTTCCGAGTTTAAATGACAGAAAAGATACTTCGGCAACGTTATCAAAAGCGGTTATCCAGGATCTTTTGCGTGACAAATTAGGTTATGATGGTTTAGTAATTTCTGATGCTTTAAACATGCACAGCGTTTCTAAACTATATGAAACAAAAGGCCAATTAGAATGGGAAGCTTTCAACGCTGGAAATGACGTTTTATGTTTTGCCGAAAATGTTCCTGAAGGAATTGAAGCGATTTATAAAAATGCTTCGCCAGACCGAATTTTCGAAAGTTATAACCGAATCATGAAAGCTAAAGAAAAAGCAGGAATTCTTTCTGGAAACACAGCAATTTCAGGCGAATTAAATTTTGAAAAAACATCCCAATTAAATCTAGAAATTGCTCAAAATGCCATTACCAAAATCATCGATAACGGAATTTCAGATTTAGCTCTTGAAGCTCAGAAAAACAACAAATTAGCGAAACTGAGTTTATATAAAAATACCGAAAATACATTCTTCAAAACTTTAAATACAAAATTACCATCACCAGAATTTGCTTTCGAAAGTTTAGAAACTTCGGACATTTCGGTTATTAAAAGTGAATTAGAAAATTTCGAAACCATCATCATTTCATTATTTGTTCCAAAAGCAAAACCGTTGAATAATTTCGAAGTAAATGATGAAGTTTTTGAACTCCTTTCAAATTTATTAGAAACCAAAAAATGCATTGTTTACGTTTTTGGAAATCCTTACGTTTTACCACTTATTCCGAATCTAAAAAAGGCTTTCGGATTAATTCAGGCGTATCAAGATTTTGAAGAATTTCAAAAAACGGCAGGAATTCAATTTTTAGAAAAAAATAGTTTTGCTGGTGTTTTACCCGTAAATATTGATATTCAATAAGTTAAAAACATAAATAGTCAAAATTTATCAAATTATAAATTTTTATAATCACATCTTATTGTAACTAGCTGTACTTATGCCCTACTTTTGCACCAGAAATAAATATTTAACGTAAAACGAAAATTATGTCTTTAGTAGGAAAAAAATTCCCAAGTATTGCAGTAGATGCTATCTCAGAAATGGGTGACAATTTAAAAATCAACATTTTTGAAGAAGCAGTAAACAACAATAAAAAAGTACTTTTATTTTGGTACCCAAAAGATTTTACTTTTGTATGTCCAACTGAATTACACGCCTTTCAAGCTGCATTACCAGAATTCGAAAAAAGAAATACTATCGTAATTGGTGCTTCTTGCGACACAAACGAAGTTCACTTTGCTTGGTTAAATACTCCAAAAAACAATGGTGGAATCGAAGGTGTTACTTACCCAATCTTAGCAGATACAAACCGTAACTTAGCTAACATTTTAGGTATTTTGGATATCGAATCTACAAGCTACAGCGAAGATACAGATTCAGTTATCATCGAAGGTTCAAACGTAACTTACAGAGCTACTTACCTAATCGACGAAACTGGAAAAATTTTCCACGAAAGTGTTAACGATATGCCATTAGGACGTAACGTAAACGAATACTTAAGAATGGTTGATGCTTATACTCACATCCAAACTAAAGGTGAAGTTTGTCCTGCAAACTGGGAAGCTGGTAAAGAAGCAATGTCTGCTGACAGAATCAGTACTGCTGAATACTTAAGCGCAAACTAATTTTTTATAAAGGTACAAAGGTTCAGAGCGACAAAGTGACAAAGTTTTTTTGTTGCTGTCTAAAAGGTTCCAAAACTTTATACTCTTGAACCTTTGCTACTTTAAATTTCTAAAAAAAACATACAGTAAAGTTTAAGCAACAAATCCTCTAGTTGCGACATTTGACGAAGCTCCAAAAACTTTGTCCCTTTGTCCCTTTGCCACTTTGAACCTTAAAAAATAAACAAATGTTAATCGACTTAAACGAAGATACGTTAGCAGATTTAGTTGCTAAAAACGAAAAAGTAGTAGTACAATATTCAGCTTCATGGTGTGGAAATTGCCGTATTATGAAACCAAAATTCAAAAAATTAGCAACAGAAAATGAAGCTATCACTTTTGTTTTGGTTGATGCAGAAAATTCTCCAGAATCAAGAAAACTAGCAAATGTAAGCAACTTGCCTACTTTCGCTACTTTCGTAAACGGACAATTAGTTGGCGAAACGCAGACCAACAAACAAGAAGTTTTAATCGACTTGGTAAACGCAATTGCGTAATTCATAATTAAAACTCCACAACATGAAATTACCAGTAATCAAACATTTAACACAATTCATCGAAGAAAACGATCAGGATTACATCATCGAAACGATCGAAGTTCTAGAAGCCATGACCGAAATTCCTTCTCTAAAAGACGAAGAATTAGACGTAATCGGCGAATTGATTTCAAATATGTACGGCGCCCTTGAAGTACAAAAATTAGTAGCTCAAGGAACCGATAAAAAAGAAGCTTTAAATACGTTCATGAAACGTGTTTTAGGTTCTATCGATAAATAAATCGCCCTCCTTCCCAAGAATAAACAAAAAACAAAGCTGAAAAAGCGTTTCTATTTTAGAAACGCTTTTTTTAGTTTTCAGTCGCAGTTTTCAGTCTAAGTCTTCATACAATCTTTGTCAAAGTTTAAAACTTTGACAAAGTTAAACGCCCAATCAAAGCAAATCTAAAATCTACATTTTAAAATCTAAAATATTCAGGGCGAGCCACCATCCCGATAAAAAGGGTAATTCTCTTTACGGTTACTCCCCTTTTTATCGGGATGCTGTCGGGCTATCCGCGCTACTTCGGTAGCTTGCTCCTATCCCTCTCGCGGGTAAACGGTTTTAATTATGTTTTCGGTTTTTAGTCGCAGTCGCGGTTTTCAGTCTCTGTTTTTCTCACACAATCTTCATCCCGACGGAGGAGGGATCTCCACAAGTAGCTCCACAATCTAAGTCGCCAATCTTTGTCGAATTTCTAACGGAGATCCCTCCTCCGTCGGGATGATAAACTTTGCGAATAGAACTTTGCCAAAGTTTAAAACTTTGACAAAGTTGAACATCAAAGCTTAAAAAATTCAAAGAACAATAATCTCTCAAAATTTCAGTTATCACTAAGAATAATTTTCTAAAATAAAATGCAAATTCTTAAATTTGCGACCACTCCAAAACCATCCTTAATCTCTCCTTAAACCGTTAACAAATACTTTTAGATTCAAATATTAATCCTTACTTTTGAACCTCATTAATTTTAAACAAAAAACATGGCATCTATCACATTAGGAGGAAATCCAGTTCATACATCAGGCGAATTGCCAGCAGTTGGATCACAATTAGCTGACTTCCAATTAGTACAAAACGATTTATCAGTAGCTTCATTAAGCACTTTTGCTGGTAAAAAATTAGTTTTAAACATCTTCCCAAGTGTTGATACAGGAACTTGTGCAACATCTGTTAGAACTTTCAACGCAAGCGCAAGCGGATTAGAAAACACAACCGTTTTATGTATTTCTAGAGATTTACCATTCGCTCAAAAACGTTTCTGCGGTGCTGAAGGTTTAGAAAATGTTGTAAACTTATCAGATTTCCAAACTGGTGCTTTCGGAAAAGCAAACGGACTAGAAATCGTTGACGGACCTTTAGCAGGTTTACACTCAAGAGCAATCATTGTTGTTGATGCTGACGGAAAAGTTCTTCACACAGAACAAGTTGCAGAAATTGCAAACGAACCAAATTACGAAGCAGCTTTAGCAGCACTATAATACACTCACTCTAATGGAGTTTCAAAAAGACAATACTTTTGTTTCTGGTCGTTTAAAAAGTGTAACTTATGCTTTTAAAGGGGCCATAAAATTGATTAAAACAGAACACAGCGTGATGGTTCAATTCTCTTTAGGAATTATCATGACCATTATGGGGTTCTATTTTCACATTTCACAAACCGAATGGCTATGTCAGACATTTGCCATCGGTTTGGTTTTAAGCATTGAAGGATTAAATACGGCAGTTGAAAAAATTGCCGATTTTATCCATCCTGATTACAGCAAACGAATCGGTTTTATTAAAGATATTGCTGCTGGAGCGGTATTTTTTGCCGCAATGACTGCAATAGCAATAGGCTTGATTATTTATATTCCAAAATTTATTTAGGCAAAGGAAAACGCAAGAATGGCAAAAAAAAAAGAAACTGTAGATAAAAAAAACGATAAACAGGAAGGAAATAAAAGATCTTTTAAGATGTCCAAACAACAAAGATTTGTTTTAGGCTGTCTTTTGGTACTTTTTTCTATTGCATTATTAGTGGCATTTATTTCTTTTTATGTTAACGGACAATGGCAAAATGATCAAAGCGTTGTAAGTCAGCTTGGTGATCGTACCGAAGTAGCCGAAAACTGGCTGGGAAAATTTGGAGCTTATCTTGCCGACTTGATTATCTACAAAGGTTTCGGACTTGCCTCTTTTATTTTTGTACGTCTATTTTTCCTTACAGGAATGTTTCTAGCTTTAGAACTTTCTACCCAAAAACTAAAAAACACTTGGTTTTGGGACATTTTTGCCATTATAATTGTCTCTGTTTTATTTGGTTTTTTCGCTACTTCTGCCCCTGAATTGGGCGGAACAATTGGTTACGAATTAAATTTATTCCTGCAAGATTATATTGGAAAAACAGGAACTTTATTGACACTTCTTTTTGGCCTAATTGTCTATCTGATTTTCAAAATCAAATTATCACCAGAAAAAATTCAATCGTATTTTGATTCTACCAAAAAAGATTTTAAATCAGAATTAGAAACCTTAAAACCTGCAGTAAATCAACCAGAAAGCGCTTATAATCTGGAAGAATTTGCGATAGAAGAACCCGAAAGCGATCCTGAATTAGACAATATTCATATCAAAACCGTTGACACTCAGTTCGAACTTAACAAAGAAGCTTTAAAACCAACCATTTCACACTCTTCTGAGATTGAATTAAATCCTGTTTTAAAGCCAATTACTCCAAAACAAGAACTGCCATTAGTTTCTCCAGATGAAGCTTTTGTGATTGAAAAAGCGGAAGAAGAAGATATTATCGAAGAAAACCTAGCTTCTCGCCTAGTTGCCGATTTCGGATTATTTGATCCAACTTTGGATTTATCAAATTACAAATTCCCAACCATCGATTTATTAAAAGAATATTCGACTGGCGGAATTACAATCAATCAAGAAGAACTAGAAGAAAACAAAAATAGAATTGTAGATACCCTTCGTAACTACAAAATTGAAATTGCACAAATCAAAGCAACCGTTGGTCCATCGGTTACTTTATATGAAATTGTGCCAGAAGCTGGGATCAGAATTTCTAAAATTAAAAGTTTAGAAGATGATATCGCTTTATCATTATCAGCATTAGGAATTCGTATTATTGCGCCAATTCCAGGAAAAGGTACTATCGGTATTGAGGTTCCGAACAAAAACCCAACTATGGTTTCTATGAAAAGCGTTATTGGAGCAGCAAAGTTCCAAGAAGCCGAAATGGAACTACCAATTGCATTAGGAAAAACCATTTCTAACGAAACTTTTGTTGTCGATTTAGCTAAAATGCCTCACTTATTGATGGCTGGTGCAACAGGACAAGGAAAATCTGTTGGTTTAAATGCAGTTTTAACTTCGCTTTTATACAAAAAACATCCCGCGGAAGTAAAATTTGTCTTGGTCGATCCAAAAAAAGTGGAGCTTACGCTTTTCAACAAAATAGAAAGACACTATTTAGCTAAACTTCCAGATACGGAAGATGCTATTATTACGGATAACGCAAAAGTTGTCAATACTTTAAATTCACTTTGTGTGGAAATGGATAATCGTTATTCTTTATTAAAAGATGCGATGGTTCGTAACATTAAAGAATACAACGAAAAATTCAAGTCTAGAAAATTAAATCCAGAAGCTGGACACCGCTTTTTACCTTATATCGTTTTGGTTGTCGATGAGTTCGCTGATTTGATTATGACGGCTGGAAAAGAAGTCGAAGTTCCGATTGCGCGTTTGGCACAATTGGCCCGCGCTATTGGTATTCACTTAATTATTGCTACACAAAGACCTTCTGTAAACGTTATTACAGGTTTGATTAAAGCCAATTTCCCTGCCAGAATTGCATTTAGAGTAACTTCAAAAATTGACTCACGAACTATTTTGGATACACAAGGTGCCGATCAACTTATTGGACGTGGAGATTTACTGTACACCAACGGAAACGATGTAATTCGTGTACAATGTGCCTTTATCGACACACCAGAAGTTGAAAAAATTACAGATTTTATTGGAGCACAAAAAGCATATGCTACAGCTTATTTGCTTCCAGAGTTCGTTGGAGAAGAAACTGGCATTAATCTTGATATAGATATTTCCGAAAGAGATACTTTATTTAGAGAAGCGGCAGAGATAATTGTCAATGCCCAACAGGGTTCTGCTTCTTTATTGCAGCGAAAATTAAAATTAGGATACAACAGAGCCGGTCGCTTAATCGATCAGCTGGAAGCAGCAGGAATTGTTGGTCCGTTTGAAGGCAGTAAAGCACGTAGTGTGAACATCTTAGATTTAAATGCTCTTGATCAATTTTTTAATAATGAACAAAATTAATCCAATCATGAAAGCAAAAATTCAAGAAATCAACAACAATTCTATCACAAACATGACTAAAAAGTGTTTTCAAATGGCAGTTATATTGCTTTTGAGCTTCACTTCTATTCAAGCTCAGGATAAAAAAGCGAAGGATTTATTGAACGAAGTAACTTCTAAAATAAAAAGCTACGACAATATTGTTATCGATTTCAAATATTCTTTGAATAATGCGAAAGAAAACATCAACCAGGACAGTAAAGGAAACGTAACGATGAAAGGCAATCAATATGTTTTGAATTTCATGGGTGTTACCAAAATTTTTGACGGTCAAAAAACATACACTATCGTTCCTGAAGACGAAGAAGTTACTATTTCTAAAGTAAATGAGAAAGATGATAACGCTATCACTCCTTCTAAAATGCTTACTTTTTTCAATTCTGGATACAAATACAATATGGATATTGTTCAAAATGTAAAAGGAAGAAAGATTCAATATATCAAATTAGTTCCAACAAGTGGAAAAGACCAAAGAAAAGAAATTCTTTTAGGGGTTGACGTTCAAACAAAGCACATCTACAATTTGATTGAAACTGGAAAAAACGGAACAAAAACAACTTTAACCGTTAATTCTTTTAAAACCAATCAACCTTTATCAAAAAATCAATTTACATTTGTAGCGAGTAAATACCCGAAATACTACATTAATAAATTAGATTAATCAGAAGGTTGAAAATTCTAGACAAATACTTATTAAAAACATTCTTACTTACATTTACTACTGTATTTGTAATCTTATTTTTCATATTCATACTGCAAACAGTATGGCTATTTATATCAGAACTAGCAGGAAAAGATCTCGACTTAATATTAGTCGTGAAGTTCCTGCTTTTTTCTATGCCTCGTATTATTCCACTTGTACTACCTCTATCGGTTTTACTGGCTTCTATCATGACTTTTGGAAATTTAGCCGAAAATTATGAGTTTGCAGCTATGAAGTCGTCTGGTATCTCTCTTCAGAGAGCTATGCGAGTTTTAATTGTGTTTATTTTCGTTTTAAGTATTGTTGCATTTTGGTTCGCTAATAATGTGATTCCATACGCAGAATACAAGTTCGTCAATTTTAGAAAAAACATTGCTCAAGCCAAACCTGCAATGGCAATTGTAGAAGGACAATTTAACGATGTTGGTTTTTACAATATTAAAGTTGTAAAAAAATCTGGAGAGAATGGAAACAAACTTACAGAAGTTACCATTCACGAAAAGCCTAACAATATGGGCGAAAACAAAACGGTTATTAAATCTAAAACAGGAGAATTAGTAAGTAGCGAAAAATCAAGTATTTTAAAACTTGTTTTGAATGATGGTTATTACTATCAGGATGTTACTCCAAAAAAATATGAAGATCGTGCCAAATTACCTTTCATTAAAGGAAAATTCAAAAAGCAGATTATCAATATAGATCTATCCGAATTAAACAAAGTTGATGAAAATAAAGAAAGTATAGCTGGAACAAATGCAATGCTTAATGTAAACGAATTGCGCTATACTTTAGATTCATTAAACAAAAATCTGGATAACGAGATTGTTTCTTTTTCTGAAAACATTAATCAGCGTGTCGGGATTAGAAAATACCCTGCTCCAGTACAAACAAAAACAAAGGAAAAGCAACTGCCAAATAATCTAATGTCAATGTATTCAAACAAAGACAAAGTAGATATCTTAAAAATGGCAGGAAGCAATGTTACCAGTAATATTTACTCAATCGAAACAACACAAAAAGACTTAAAAGACAAACAACGCGAAATCAACAAACATTTAAGTGCATTGTATGAAAAGTTTGTTATTGCATTTGCCTGTTTTTTAATGTTCTTTATTGGTGCCCCACTTGGTGCTATCATTAGAAAAGGAGGACTTGGGCTTCCAATTGTTTTTGCTGTTTTAATCTTTATTACTTTTCACTTTATCAACACTTTTGGAAAAAGATTATCGCAAGAAGGCGGAATGACTCCATTTATGGGATCATGGATGTCGTCTATTATTTTACTGCCTTTAGCAATTCTTCTGACCTATCGTGCAACAAACGATAACGGATTAATTAACTTTGATGCGATTACAACTCCAATTTCACAACTATTTCAAAAAATTTCCGAGCGGTTTTTACCAGCTCAAAAGCAACAATAATTATGTCAACAACAAAAATACAACTAAATACCATTGAAGAAGCTATAGAAGCTATTCGTCAAGGTAAAGTAATCATTGTAGTCGATGATGAAGATCGTGAAAATGAAGGTGATTTCTTGGCAGCAGCCGAAAAAGTAACACCAGAAATGATCAACTTTATGGCCACACACGGGCGTGGTTTAATCTGTACACCGCTAACCGAAAGCCGCTGTAAAGAACTTGATCTTCGTTCTATGGTAACGAATAATACAGATCATATGGAGACTGCCTTTACCGTTTCTGTTGATTTAAAAGGAAATGGAGTTACAACTGGAATTTCAGCAGCAGATCGCTCTAAAACAGTTGAATCTTTGATTGATCCAAATACAAAACCTCAAGATTTAGCTCGTCCAGGGCATATTTTCCCTTTAATTGCTAAACAAGGAGGTGTTTTAAGAAGAACTGGACACACAGAAGCTGCAATTGATTTTGCACGTTTGGCAGGATTTAAACCAGCAGGGGTAATCTGTGAAATCTTAAATGAAGATGGCACAATGTCTCGTTTACCAGAATTGATGCAAGTAGCTAAAAAATTTGATTTAAAATTAGTTTCTATCGAAGATTTGGTTGCGTATAGAATGCAGCATGACAGTTTAATTGTTAAAAAAGAAGATTTTGATATTGAAACTCGTTTTGGAACTTTTAGACTACGAGCTTACGAGCAAACAACTAACAAACAAATTCATATTGCCTTAACAAAAGGAACCTGGAATTTAGGAGAACCAATCTTAACAAGAATTCATTCTTCTCAGGTTAATAATGATTTACTAGGAACTTTAACCAACAATGCAGAACAACAGTTGGATGATATGTTTAAAGTAATTAATGAAAACGGAAAAGGCGCTGTTATTTTCATTAATCAAGATATGACTGCTGTTAATCTTTTAAATCGAATTTCAGAGCTTAAAACGCTTCAATCGCAAGGAACTCTAAAAGCCCCAAAAGTGATTATTGATAGTAAGGATTACGGAATTGGAGCTCAAATTCTTCATGATATTGATATTTCTAAGATCAGACTAGTTTCGAACACGGAGCAAACAAAACGTGTTGGTATGATTGGTTACGGGCTTGAAATTACAGAATATGTTAATTACTAATATGGGAACAGTAGAAGAAAGAATTCAAAAATCAGAAACACGAATTTTTAAAGCGGTTTTCCCAAGCACAACCAATCATTACGACACTTTATTTGGAGGGACAGCACTACATCTTATGGATGAAGTCGCTTTTATCTGTGCGACACGTTTTAGCCGTAAAAAAGTAGTTACGATCTCAACTGGTCAAATCGATTTTAAAAAAGCAATTCCGGCAGGAACTTTAATTGAATTGGTTGCAAAAGTAGATAGCGTCGGAAGAACCAGCTGTAAAATTCATGTTGATATTTTCATGGAACAGATGTATTCTGAACTTCGCGAAACAGTAGTTTCAGGTACTTTTTCGTTTGTTGCTGTTGATGAAAACAAGAAACCAACGCCAATTTTAGACGATTTGGATTAATTTTTCAAAAAATCTCATTTTCGGAATTATTGATAATTAGACACTTGTGAATTATTCCAAAAAAAGTTTAAAAATAATTTCAAAAAAAGTTTTGATAACCGAAAAACCGTCTTATATTTGCACCCGCAATCAGACAATGAGAGCAACATACTGGAGAAATGGCAGAGCGGTCGAATGCGGCAGTCTTGAAAACTGTTGACTGTAACAGGTCCGGGGGTTCGAATCCCTCTTTCTCCGCCAGATGAAGTTTCAGAAGAAACTTTAAAAATCAAAAGCCTTTAAACTCTAGTGTTTAAAGGCTTTTTCGATTTTACACACTTTTCAAAAAGCACATGTTTTATCAAAGAATGCTTACCTTATTAGTTACCCAGTTTTTTTTGAGGTAATTTTTCTCAAAAATGGGTAACTAAAAATAAAGAAATCCCTGGGAATTCCCTGCACAAATTTTTGGTAATACCTTGAGTGGAGCTGCAGGAATTTTTAGTCTCTATAAAGCTGAAATGGAAAGAAGAAAAAGAGGAACGATTAACTGCAAAGGTTATGCAGATGGTGCAATTGGTATTGCCGGAGGAGTTGTAGGTACAATGGCAACTTTTGGATTGGTTAGAAATCCAGCTGGTTAGGCTGTTCTAGCAACAGGTGCCGCCATTTATGGAATTTTGATTATTTGCTTATGATTTGTATATGTACGAAAATTAAAATAATATGATAAAAATTTATGATCAACTTTGTGTTGATGCAATCATTAAATCTAAAGAGACTAATAATGGTCAATGGAAATTTCAAACAATGTTATATTTGAGTTTGTTCTTAGGTGTAATAATTATGGCAGTAATCATCACCTTAAAAGCATTGCTTCCAGGAGGTCTGCATTACTCGATGTATCCGGAAAGTTATAAGTTAAAAAGATTTGACATCAAGATTGAAGCATTGACATTATATTTTGTACCAGCGCTTATTGTTAATTATTTCACACTGTTGTTTAATAAAAGATATGAGAAACTGTTATCAACCTACAAATCACAAAATGGTAAATATATGATAGGATTCATGGTGATCAGTTTACTTTCATTTCTGCTAAGTCTTTTTTTGTAACCAGCATTGAGGTCTTTAGTATTTAATTATTATTTGTCAATACTTTAAAAGGAACAGCCTTCGGATCATTTCAGATGATGCAATTACCAATGCATTACTGAAGAACCTGGCCGGAGGCAACTACGACAACTCCTTTAGCGAGAACATATATACTAAGACAATTGCCACTCCCGGCGTATATTTGGTAACAGTTTGGCTCAAATCCAGCCAATCAACCAATGTAACCACTTTCCTTAAAACCAACGGAACTGTTGTCAGCAATACTACGGTAACTGGAAGAATACAAATTACAAAGCTGTAGAATTTTAAACAAATAATTTAGAGGAGGAACGATAAAGAATCGTTCCTCTTTTTTTGTGGTCTTTTTTTCTTTACCGTCGCCAGATTCTTCTGAATATCCCTGCAAAAACATCATGACTATAATTAAAGGCAACAATTTTAAATATTCATATCTAGCCAGAACTTTTAAACAAAATTAATTACACAATTTATACATAAAACTATTTTTATTTGCATTCTTAAAGAAATGTGTAGTAGCGGGAAGCATTCAAATATCTAACCAGATTATTGAAGATTATTATATGATTATTACATTAGCTTCATAAATGAATATTTTAAAAATGACTATAAATCATTTGTTTCAAATCCTGTCAGACTCAAAATTATAGATAAGTTTAAGTCCATAATCCTTTTGATAATTTTTTTAGAATTAAATCAAATTTTGCAGTAAAATTATCATAGTCGTCACTTATTATTGCATTATTATTTCCTTACCATTAATGATTAAAATATTGTATCAAATAAGTCTTTAAATTTATCTGCTCTTTCAAGTAGCTCTCTATATTAACTTGAATAAAAATCATATTTATACAGCTTAAACGATAGAATCATAAGTGTTTTGTTTAGTTTAGCGCAAAATATCTTGATTTATTTATAAGAAATTTCAACATAAAACGTTACAATCAAAAAAAACATGAGGATTATATTTTTAATTTTTTTCGGCATAATAACAACTACCTTAAATGCACAAAAGCATTTTAAGGAAGAATCAAAAAAGGAGAATTCTATAAATAATTTATTTACTTCCTTATATAAGGACGGGCAATTTACAGGCTCTGTTTTAATAGCCGAAAAAGGTGATATTGTTTATAAAAAGAGCTTTGGTTTTGCAGATCGAAGTACTAAAGAAAAATTTACTTCCCAAACTCCCTGTTATATAGGATCATTATCTAAACAATTTACAGCAATGGGAATTGCAATACTAAAGGAAAGACAACAAATTAATTATGACAATTCTTTACGTCAATATTTTCCAGAATTACCTGAATTTTATCGTTCCGTTACTATTCTGCAAATGCTGCATCAAACATCTGGAATAGCAATCTTTAATGATTTTCCTGATATGACCGAAAATGATGTTCTCGAAATATTAAAAAAAGAAACAACACTACGCTTCACTCCAGGTTCAAAATTTGAATATTGTAATGCAAACTATACTCTCTTGGGATTAATTATTGAAAAAATAGCTGGTAAAAATCTAGATGATTTTTTAACAGAAAATATTTTTATCCCTGTTAATATGAAAAACACCTATGTAGACATCCCTTCAAAGAAACGAAGACGTGCTGTGGGGTATTATTTGTTTGGAGATTCTTATAATTATAGCACATATATTGGTGGAGCAGCCGCAATTGTTTCTACAGTCGATGATTTATACAAATGGGATCAAATGTTGTACTACCCATCAATTATTTCAAAGAAAACGCTTGATGAAATATTTACCCCCGATTCTTTTAATTGGAATAGTCCAGTATATGGCAAACAGTCTTATGGAATGGGATGGTTTATAAGTGATAACGATAGAATAGTACAACATGATGGTGGTTTTGCTGGTTTTCGTTCTTATATTGAAAGGCAAATCAACAATAAAATTACTATCATTTATATTAGCAATATACGACATGAATTAAAAGATGATATTCGAAATGCTATCCTTAATATTTTAAATAATAAACCATACACTGTTCCAAAGATTTCTGCAGCTAACAAAATTGTCGCTCAATCTAATCTCTTTGGAATGAAAAAAGCAATATCAAATTACAAAAACCTCCCCGATTCAGATAAAATTAAATATAATTTCAACGAAAGAGAATGCAATTCATTAGCCTATTATTTACTCCGAAATAATAGACAAAATGATGCTATACAATTATTTAAACTCAATACTGAGGAATTTCCACAATCAGCAAATGTTTACGATAGTTTGGGAGAAGCTTATTTACAAATCGGCGAAAAAACAAAAGCTATCGAAAGTTATAAAAAAGTACTTCAACTAGATCCCAATAATGGGAATGCAATTTATATGCTTAAAAAAATTGAAGAATAAGAATTTACAAATCTGAAAAAAAAAGCTTGAAACATCTTTTATTTTTTTGAGAAGCAAATAATTCTGTCAGCATTTATTTTTAAAGAATTATAAAAAAAACAATCTGATAGCTTCAATACGTAGGCAATGTTAACACAGATTTGTAATCTGTGCCTGTAAAAAGGTTAAAAGAAAAAGCTTCAGATTTCTCTGAAGATTTTTCTTAGTAGCCCCAAAAGGACAATTCTCGAACCATTTTGCCAACGATTTAAAAATTTTGAGTCCACTTAAATAAGTTGTTAGAACTTCAATTTTAGAGTTTTTTAATTAATCTATGTGCAAAAACTGGTCAATTTGACTACTGAATTTTGGATAGATATAAAGAAGTTGATTAAGCTGAAATTTCTATGTAACTAATTTCAAAAAATAAGATCGCTAAGTTTGCGCTATTTCGGTAATTACTCCATTGTATCATTGTGTAATAATCTAATAACATGACTTCCTAATTCTGTCAATTTTACTACATTTCTACTATCATAAGTTATTAAATTATTTTCTTGCAATGCCTGCAATAGTTCAGCGTTTTTGGACGAAAGTGGCACCTTAATTTCATAATTTATTATTCCATTAACTTGAAATATATTCAAGAATTCCTCAGCTTCTGCAACAGTAAGTTTGTTATATATATTATTAATTTCTTCAGCTAGTTTATTTTTATTAATATCGTCGGTTATTTTACTAGGATAAATATGACTAGTAGGTAAGTTTAATAATAAATTATTGTTTTCCATTCTCAATTCTTTAATCAAATCATTTAATTCGCTTTCTTTTTCTTGAGAAAGTTTACTATTTTGATTCCATCTATCATTATCTAACTTGTTTTGTTTAACATGCTTTTCAATTTCTTCAGTAAGACTTTCAATTTTGCTTTGCAAATTTGTTATCTCGCTTGTTCCTGCTTTTTCATCTGCAATTTCACGGAGTAATTTTGCATTTGATTTTCGCTTTTCTAATCTTGCAGTTTCTAAGTTGTCTTTTTTATCTTGGTTACTTTTTGTGTAGTAACCCAATATATAATCAATTCCTAAATTAATATATGGTAATACAACAACATAAAACAACGCTATAACAATAGGCCATACAAAATTTTCTGTTGAGCAATACGAAATCTCAATATATTTTATTCTAACGATAATTGATAAATCCGAATACAGTAGTACTAAAAAAGCTTTCCAGTTAAATAGTATAAATGATAGAGCAAATGATCCTACAAACGGACTTTTTACTCTGTCTTTGTAACTTTCAAATGTACTTTGAATAAATTCTTTTACGGTTTCCATATTTTTGTTTTTGGTTTAGCAAACATAAATAGATTTTTGCCTTTTTCTAGCATTGTATAATCTGTTAGAGTTTTTATTTAAATGATTTGTAGTTTGCCATCATTCCTAAAGCAGGAATTACGAAAAAAAATAAGACTATAAGGCTCACAATAATGCTACAGAAGAAACGAAAAATATAATTAGCGATAATATCTGAAGCTTTTACTTTGGAGCTTTGCGGTACAGAATTTGAACCTTTTTTTAGATTATTTAAAAATTTTGAATGATGTCTAATTGGAAGATAATATCATTTACTCACCCGCTTTTTTCTTTCAATTATATTGTGCGCAACTTCAGCAAATTTATGTAGCACATTTCGTATTAATAATATTTCATCATCACTATATGAAAGTCCATTTTTGTTTAAGATCTTTTTGCATTTTGTAATTGATATCATAATTATTTAGTTTTTTATGTTGTAGTTTTTTTATGTTGTTATTATATTCAAACTAAGTATTTTTTTTTATAATTTTAAAAAAAAAATATTCGTAGATGGAATTAGATATAAATTTGGTTATTGCCATAATTGGTGCTGTAGTTACTTTTACGGGATATTATGTAACACGATATCTTGAGAGAAAAAAAGAAATTGAGTTTCAGATTAGAAATAAGAAAATACCTATTTATGAAGAATTTTTTGAATTCTACTTCAAAGTTGTATTTAGCTCTAAAAATGGAGAAAATATGAATCAAGATGAAATGACAGCATTCTTCCAAAAATTTAACCAGAAAGCGATCATTTGGTTTCCAGATGAAATATTAAAATCCTATAGTGATTGGAAAAATGAATTAGCAATTTTTTCAGAATACTGAAACAAGAAGATTTAATGAAACTATTTAGAAAAGATATTGGTCATAAAAATAATCTAATTGAAAAAGGAATGATTTCTTCCCTGTACATTAATGATCTTAATACCTATTTTTAATTAATTATACCATTAAATATGCAATCTTCAAATAGGAGTTGCTGAAAAAACTTGATTGTTAAGTTATCTATCAAATAAATGTTATAATTTAATAAAACCCTCATTCAGTTTCCGCCATCTAGCTATAACCAACTCTCCGAAAATAGCATTTTCAAGTTTTAAGTTTAAAAAAATAGAAAAGAATTGGAACGCAAATCGAAAGACGGAAAAACTTTCGTAATTGTAATAGATAATTGAAATGTCAAATGGGGCATGCTCAGCGAGATTGTCGTAACCCACCCTAACAGCTACTACAATGCATTTGGGTAATTGGCTTAATTGAAAAAAATGGGATTGTATTAGAATGATTTGGCAAATCCGATAATAGGGCTTAATTTCGTCCCAAACCCGCTATAGTACCAGAACGTTGATGGCAAGACAAACTTAAAAAACGGAAAATGAATGAAATACAATTTAACATTCAGCAAGAATTTAGAGAAAAACAAGAGAAATACGTTTATTATCTTATCGCAATTTCTGTATCAGCAATTGGTTTTTCAGTTTATAAGACTGAAAATCACGAATTAAACATCGCTCTAATTCCATTAGCTATTGCTGTGATTTGCTGGAGTATAAGTATTTTTTTAGGACTCAAATTTTTAAAATATGTAATTAGTACATTATATGCAAACAACGGTTATTTTGACATAATCAAAGGCAAACATCCTGATCTTGGTAATCATCCTGAATTAATTAAAGCTGGAGTTGAAGGTTTTAAAGAAGCAATGCAGATAAATAGTAAACGGATGAAAATATATTTTAATTGGCAAGGTTATCTATTCTATTCTGGAATAATGTTTTTTCTGATTTGGCATATTCTAGAAATGTATTTACGAACTTCATGTTAAATGTCTTTGCCACCAACACACGCTACAAGCAATTTGGGCATTTGGCTTAATGAAAAAATTGGTTTGTATTTGGAAGATTGGCAAATCCGAAAATGGGGTTTAATTTAGCCCTAAACTGCTCGTAGAGCGAGAACGTACTAGGTAATCATAAAAACGAACCAATGAAAAAAATACTGCTTTTTATCTTAATTATCATTTCGTGCATTAGTTGTAAAAATTCTCAAAATGATTCAAGCCAAATCGAAAATGAAATTCCACAAATTCCAACTCAAATAAGCGAGTTTAATATGGACCAAATAAAACAAATTCATCAATATATAAATGTAGATAGATGGAATAATAATGGTGCGATTGGAATGAGGTTTGGGACAAACTATAATGAACTTGCAGAAAAGCTCAACATTCCTGTATCTAAATTAAAAGAAATTGACGTTTACTATCACTATGAAGTATTGAAAATATTGGATAAAAAGATAAAATTTCAATTTGAAAATCATAAAAATTTTAAACCCGATTATTACTGCTCTGTAGAATCAACAGCTTTCTGCGGAATCAATACACTGCGAGGTAATATTTTAGTTTATGGGCAAAAGAACACAACAGATTTCAAACTTGAATCTGAAAAAATTGCTAAAGCGTTAATAAATGAAATTCCTGATTGGATAACAGGTTATAAATTAAATTTTACTCGTTATAAAGATCCAAATCTCGAAACCGAAGGAGATGTTGATATAGGTTTTTTGTGGATAAAAGGACAAGACATTCAGATTATGAAAAGTAGCACAGGGTTGTATGGATATGAAAAACCAGAAAGCAATACTTTTTGGCATAATGCTGAATGGAATAATAAAAAGAAAATTCCTTATCCGAATTTATAAAAAAGAATCACTACCAACAGCAAACGCTACAAGCAAGCTGGGCATTTGGCAAAATTCAAAAAAGATGGTTTTGTATTTGAAAAATAGTTTTAAACAAAAGTTTTGGTTTTCTTAATCCCAGCCTGCATATAACGCGAGAACGTTAGATCTAACTTTTAAACTTTAAAAAAAAGAGACGAATTTAAAAATGATATTAACTAAATCATCTATGCAGAAAAAACAAAATCCTTGATGAGATTCGAACCAAAATTACTTGCAAACATTGACACTTTATACAATTAAAGAAATTACCAAGGGTTTTCGAACCATAAAAAAGCCAGCAAAATATCCGCTTTGCTGGCTTTCATTTTTTTATAGTAGCCCAACGAGACAATTCTCGAACCATTTTCAAAATGATTTGAAAAAAATAAGTGTCAAACAATATTAAATTTTTTGGTTCAAATCTTGTCACGGTCACTATAAATTTTGAAAGCCTGCAAATTGTATATTTTGCAGGTTTTTTTTATGATTCGAAATTTGCAGGATTTTTTTAGTTTTGAAAAGGCCTTCATTTACAGGGAATTTTGATTCGAAGCCCATCATGGATCTGTAAAGATTTACGATTCTTTTTTAGTATATAAAGCATGTAATATAATTCCCGTAATATTTTTTCTTTTTTCATTCTGGTAAAACGACGCATAGTATTCTGGTATTACGACAGGAGTTGGGATAAGATAAAGCCTATTTTCGTATTTGCTAAATCATAAAAAAATATCATTTCATTAAGCCAATTGCTCCAATCTGTTGTAGTAGCTGTTAGCGGATCGTTGTTTTTAACAATCGCTATCTATTTCAATTTTGTTGTAAGCAATCCATCGTTTCAGATTTCCAACCATTCTTTTCAAATGGTCTTCATTCAAGAATATATTTGTCCAATATTCAAATCTGTCACATTGAATACTAATGTAGTATGTCATAATTGCTAAACAAGCAAAAGGCAAAAACTTTTTTTCTTCGGCAGTAATTTCTGTTACAGTTTCGTAACCTTTTAAAAAGCTTTGTGCTTTTATCTGGTATTCTTCTTCGTTCAAATTAGTTGCAAGTAGCTGAAAAAGAAAATAAGAAATGTCAAAACATAGATAACCGTTGCCACAAAAGTCAAAGTCAAAAAATGTTATTTCTTTTTCATCGTCAATGTGCAAATTGTCAAACCAAACGTCAAGATGAACACTTCCATATCTCATTTTTTGATTCTCAATACTGCCGATTTTTAGCATTAAAAATGCAGATAGTTTTTCTAAAAATTCAATTTCATTAATATTTTTATTAAAGAATTTTTTTATTCTAAGAATAGGTATGACAAGCAAGTTATCAGTATTGTAAGATATTCTATTTAGTTTGAAATTTTCTGTAGATAGATGAACTTTTGCTAATGCTTGTCCAATTAGAAAACTTGTTTGATGTGAAAACTTAGCTGTCTTTGCTCCTTTGGCATATGAGAATAAAACACCAAATCTTTTTCCTTCAGGTGCTTCAATTTCTTGAATGTATTCGTTGAATTTATCTGCAATTGGATAAGCAACTTGTCGGTCGGTTCCCTTTAAGTGAAGTAAAAGTCTCAACTCTTCTTCAATTTCTAATTTTGTACGCCAATTACATGTGTATACTCTAAAAACGTATTTCATTTCGTCATCGTGAACAATGTATAAATGGTTCATTGCGACTCGAAATATGCTACATTCAGTATTCTCGCTCACTTCATATTTTTGTCGAATAAGTTTTCCAAGATCATTCGGTGATAATGTGCTATTTATTGTTGGAAATTTATCTGTCATCAATTCTTAGTTTCTTTGTTTTTTTGGGCTTTACAATGAAGATTAGCTAATTAAACTTAATAGATTATTCAAATATATATTAATAAGCTTGTAAATCAACAAAAAGTATAAATTTCGCTGATTTTGATACATTGATAAATATGAATACGAAAACTAACCACTATTTGAATTAAAAAAAAAATCACACGATTAAGCATAATTTAAAATCTTCAAATCCTCTAGCAAGCGGTTCGAATTCTGTACCGTCAAGGTCACATTTAATAACAATAGTCTACCTATTATAAAATTTGTAGATTTTTCAATTTCTAGTGATCTTGACGGTACGGAATTCGAACCATTTAATGACAGATTTGAAAATTTTAAATGATGTTTAATTTTTTGATTAGACGTTAATATTAATATTGATTAATCATGTTTGTGCTGATTCAATAAAGCGGTAAGTCCTCTGAAATTTATAACCATGTCAACACGAAAAGCATTCAACGAATTAAAAGTTCTTTTGTTTATTTATAAGTTTATTATTATATATTTGAAAGGAAATAAAACTGACGTTTGTCAGACATATCTACCCACTTTAGAGTTGATAAGTCTGATGATGTCA
>NZ_DASWYK010000056.1:0-18449 GCF_036405015.1 Flavobacterium sp.
TAACAGGATATATCTACAACGTCTATTTTTCTCAGAAGAAAATGATATACAAAAAGTGCCGAAAATAAAAACAGAATCATAAGGTTATAAACTCTAATCCAATTGATTACTTTACTTCTGTGGAATTGGTTTCCTTTGAATTTTTTCAAATCATAGTTTAAAATCAACATGGTTTGAAAGAATACATAAAAAAGCCAAATCGTTAAGGTTAAAATAGAAAACGGATTTTTGATGATTGAACCTATATAATCAACAATTTTTAAATTGGTAAAACTTCCTATATATACAAAAAGAGTCAGGGCAAAATAGATTCCAAAAGGAATGAAATGTATCCAGTCGTATTTTTTGTTTTTATTGTCTGGTGACAAAATATTTCTAACATACAAGAAAGAGCATGGCGCTGCTAAAAAAATAAACGATTTTGTAATAGTAAATAAATCCGGAAATTCTTTAAATATATTGGCCGACAGATAAAAATTATAAATACTCACTACAGCAAGGCTCAATAAAAACATTCCTAAAAAGAAACTTTTTGAATAGTTTTTTCTAGAAAAAAGAACCATAAACGAAGTAGCAAGACCTGCAATAGTTGCAATAAAAAAGAAAAGTGAAAGTAGTATATCGATCATTTTTTTAAGCTTAAATTAGTTCATTATTATTCTTAAAAATAGAGTGCGAAAAAGGGCTTCAATGCAAAGCATTGTACCTGTCTAAATGTAGACAAGTACAAAAGCTTCATCATTAACTAAATTATTTTTTAGCCAAACCTGGAGGAAAACCTGCCAGAATTTTTTTGATAGAACTGTTGATAAATTCCTCAGGATTATCTGGCTTACTGTCGATTTCGGCATTTCCGATTCCCTGCCAAAGTAGTTTTTGAGTTTTTGTTGATACAATATCAATGACCAATGAACCGTCTACATAATCGTAACTATTGAATGTTGTATTGGCACCGCCCATCATGGCGCCACCTCCCCAATATCCATAAGGACGATACATTCCTCCGTATCCATAAAAATCTGTATTTGCACTTACAGAAGTTTTATTTTTTAAGATTGATACGGCATTCACTTTTAAATCTGGATTGTCTGATTCAGTAAATCCTTTAGCCAGCATTTCGTTTCGAATAGCTTTTGTTACACGGTCGACATTTAATTGATTAACCTGACCCTGCTGCGCTTTTAAGTCATAAACCGCAAAGGTTCTGTATTCGCCAAAGTTGGCAGAATGGTCGTAATCTGTTGTGACTTTTACAGTTGGAGAGCAGCTGTAAATTAAACCCACTAACAACAATGGGATGATACGAAGATTTGTTCTTTTAATATTCATGTTGTGGTATTTAAATTAATAATTAAATCAGTTTAACTCGAATCTATTAAAATCTAAAAAATCTTGGATGAAGAGGGCGGAGAATGTTAAATAGTAATTTTTAAAACACAAACAATTACTAGACAGGCACTTAGAGTACTTTCAAAGATAAATTATTTTATTTAATTAATGCGATTAAATAAATAAAATCTTACTTCTTTTTACCATCTCTTCATATTAACTTAAAGATTTGAAAATTATATACCTTGTACGACTACATCTCAATCTTATGCGTCTTTTAAAATAGACTGATACTAGCCGTATTATATCTCATTAAAAACAAAAAAATTCTTTTCATATTTTTTTTATTATTCATTAAGAAAGAATTAGATTTCGGCTGCTACAGGTAATTTTCCATGTTTTATGGCTTCTAGCATTTTATTATAATCCGATTCGTTTTGATCGGCATATAAAATGGAAAATTGAGAAATTGCATCAGCAAATTCATCCGTATCTCCAATATAACCTGAAATTACCGAAGGGTCTCCCGAACGTGCATGAGCTCTGGCAAGTGCCCATCCGCAAGCTTTGGCATAATCTGCCATATTTTTAGGTTTCATAACTTCGAGAATTGGTTTTATTTTCGCATCTCTAAGTTGTCGAATGTAAAAGAACTTATTGTTGCTGTCGTTTGTCCAGCCCAGAAACAGATCTGATGCTGATTGCATGAGCTTTTGTCCCATAACAATACGTTCGCCCTGATGAGTGTATTTGCCTTTAATTTTTACATTTTCTTCTAGCACGCTTTTTCTCGCTTCTTTAAATTGTAAAAAAATAGGTTCTCCAGTTGCAGACATTAATAAACTAATACCACAAAGAGTTCCAACACTTCCTACCCCAACCACTTTTATGACTATATCATGAATCATATACCTGCTCAACAAAACCTGTTTGTCTTCTGAAAGTGACTCCACATATCTTTTATGGATTATTTCGCCTTCTTTGGCAATTTGTTTTTCAAGCTCTCCACTAGGATGAAATATCAAAGGAGGATCGTCTTTGATACGCGCTCTGGCTCCGTCAAAATAAGTCATTTTTGCAAATTCCTTTTCATGAGCGGTATATTCTGATGCTTTTTTTATTCTTTTCTGATCAAACTCTTTTAGTTCTTTGTCGTGACCCAATTCAATCAGCTCTGCAAAATCAATATCTGCATACCAAATTTGAAGCGCCGATAATTTACTGTAATCCAACATATGTCGTTTGTAACTGTCGGCAACATGCCATGCAAATTGTTTACAGTTTTTATTAGAGAATTTTCGCCATTGTCCCGCAATTACAAAACTCGCTGCTAATCTTTTTACATCCCATTCCCAAGGCCCCGGAAAAGTTTCATCAAAATCATTTATATCAAAGACCAATTTACGTTCTGGTGTGGCAAAACCTCCAAAATTCATTAAATGACAATCGCCACAAAGCTGAAGGTTTATTCCAGAAACAGGAGTATGAGCCAAATCTGCTGCCATAATAGCGGCGGCTCCTCTGTAAAATGAAAAAGGCGATTCCATCATTCTTCTGTATCGAATCGGCAAGAGACTTTCAACTCTTCCAACACTCGTCTGAATCAAAATAGCCACAGGATCTTTTCGATTTTTAAAAGAATTCCATTCTTGATGCGAAGCCAAAGGTGTTTTTTTTCTGATCGATTCACCTTTTGCATAACGGTCTGCTTTTGATGCTATCGGATCAAAAAAAATTTCATCTGTATGTTTAGATTTGTCAGTCATAATCATATTCTTAAAAGAAACCCTTTTTGATTTTATCTAAGTAATCGTCTTTTCTTTTATGAACCCGGAAACACAAATGCAATCACAGCTCTTAAGCCCCAATCTGGTCTTATAGATTCATGACCCACAATTGGAATCAGCGGCTGTACTGAAAACTGAACAACTTGATCTCCGAATTTTGTAATTCCACCCATTGTAGGATTTAGAGAAATTAATGTTGTATTTCCTTCCCAATTTTGAGTAATCTCGGCATTCACGCCCCAAGATGCTCCACTTTTGTAACTGTGAGATAAAAATATCTGTGTATAAAAACTATTGAAATCTGCCCGATCATTAGCTCCAGCGACAGACCAAATTTGATTGGCTATAAAACCTACCGATAACCCTTTTCCCTGATGCATGACCAAAACACTAGGACCAACTCCAAATTTTTCTGTTCCTAAAAACTTTTCTGTGGCAGTTGGCACTAAAAATGCAGGTCCAATTCCGTAAATGAGTTTACTGCTTTTAGGAGCAAAAAATGCGGTTACAGTCGCATCACTCAGACCAAATTCGTGTGTGTTTAATCCAGTAATATTTCTTTGATCAACTACTGGAAGAATATAACGGGTAATCAAGTTGAGATTATCGCTTAACTTAAAAGGAATAACAGGCTGTATGTTAATAGTATATTTAACACCATTATAAGGACCAATACCATAATTTAAATTATTCTGTAACGGTACGCTTATTAAACTGGCTACAGGATTTGCTAATTTATCAGCCAATTCTTGTGCACTATTTCCAGGTTTTTCTCCTCCTTCCTGCGCATAAAAGCTCAAACTTGAAAAGAAAAACGCTATACATAAAAGTAGTTTAGTAAAATGATATAGTTTCATAGGTTTCTCATTTTTGATTTTATAAATGCACCTCGCAAAATCAAAATGAAACAACCAACCAATAAAGTTGTTTCACTTTAATTTTAACTAACTAACCCAACCTAATTAATTGTCTGAAAAAACTTTTTTCCAGTCTTTCTTCATGTCAATAACATGCCATTTGTTTTTTGCTGCAGCATTGAGTGAAGCATTATCTTTTTCCTGATAACTAAATTCTCTAATCGAATCGTTATGATTTACCAACAATTGAAAGGAAGGATATTTATTTCCCTGAGAATATTTAAGCATGGCAATATCTCCAGCGCCACCTTCGTTTCCGCAGGCAAAAACAGGACGCTGTCCAATGTGTAATTGAATACTGACCGGTTTTCCTTCTTTATCATTAAATAAATCTAAAGCAGGTTCTCTTAGTACTACATTTTTTTCTGGATCATATTTGTATTTGAAAGAAGTACCAACTACCTGATTTTTTGGAATTCCGTAAAAATCCTGAGCTATTCCTCTCACCACTTCTATAGTTCCACCTGTAACGATATAAGTTTTAAATCCGTTGGCACGGAGATAATTTAGCAGTTCTAATTGTGGTTGATAACGAATTTGTTTTACAGCAACATTTTTACCTGGATATTTAGCCTCTTTAAAAAAGTCATTTACAGAAGTTTCAAACTCATCTTCAGACATTCCTGTATGAGTTGCTGCGACAAGTTCTATAAGGGCTTTCTCGCCACCTTTTTCAAAATAGCTTTTGTCCTTTTCTAATACCGCTTTAAATGGCTGTTTTTGAGCTAATGCAGGATTTGCTTCTACCATTTTTTTTACGCGATAAAAAGCAAATAATTCCTGAACTAATGGTTTTTCAGCCCATAAAGTTCCATCGTTATCAAAAGTTGCAATCCTGTATTCTTCGGGAATAAAGTCTTGACTTCCTTTTTTGGTTACTTTTTCTACGTAAGCAATAATGTCACTTTTTAAAGCTCCATCATTCCAGCTTGGTAGCGGATCACCGCTTATATTTGTTTCTGTTTGTTTAGTATCTGTTGTCGGAGTTGTCGATGTTTCAGATTTTTTACAAGAAAGAAAAAACAAAACTACAAACGGTAAAAAAAGTATTCTTTTACTCATGATATTTTCATTTTTAGAAAGAGATTCAGACTCTTCAATCTGAATCTCTTTACGGATTATTTATTTTTTCTTTTTTGAAGCTGCCACTTCCTCTTCTACTTTAGGTAAAATATTTTTCTCCACATATTGCTGTGTTTTAATACCTTGTAACGTTTGATTAAGTATCGTGGTAGGATTAAAACTTGGTGGGAATGAACGTGGCGGATACGCTTTGAATGTTTCTGCAAAGACAAATACATCATTCATTGCTCCATAAATTGCTCCTACATGGTTAATTAACCAATCCCAATACGTATTTGAAGTAAAATCAGCTCGCTCATATGGATCCTGAAAAAGATTAAACACCTTTTGCATACGAAGTTCTGTAAAAGGTTCTGCCCAAACCCCCATAGTTCCTGCTAAACGTTGTTCTGCAAAAACATATTTATAATCACCTTGGCGCAGACCAACCAATAATCCGTCATCATCAGAATAAAAGAATTTATCCCTTACACTTTTTCCACCTTCAAGCAGTTTAGTTTGATCAAAACCATCTAAATGTACTTTGTAGGTTTTGCCATTTGCATTATAACCTTTTAAAAGTTTATTTATAATATCTTTTTCTCCCGCTATTGAAGCAAAAGTTGGAATCCAGTCATTATGACTCATTAGTTCTGTCGTTATAGTGCCTGGTTTAATATGTCCAGGCCATCTTACAATACAAGGCACACGGAAAGCTCCTTCCCAGTTTGTATTTTTCTCAGAACGGAATGAAGTCATTGCCCCATCAGGCCAAGTATTCATGTGAGGACCATTATCTGTAGAATAAACCACAATGGTATTGTCTGCAATTCCTAAATCGTCAAGTGTTTTTAAAATACTTCCAATAGTTTCATCATGTTCGATCATACCGTCAATATATTCACTGTCTCCATGAGTATATCTTCCTCTATGTTCTGCTCTTACATGTGTACGAAGGTGCATACGAGTAGCATTGAACCAGCAAAAAAATGGTTTTCCTGCAGCGTTTTGTCTCTTGATAAAATCAATTGCAGCTGCCGAAGTCTCATCATCTACTGTTTCCATTCTTTTTTTAGTAAGTGCTCCTGTATCTTCAATTTTTTGTTTACCGACTCTTCCAAAACGAGGATCTGTTGTTGCGTCATCAACATTTGTAGCTGTACATTTTAAAACTCCTCTTGGACCAAATTTTTTCAAATATTCAGGATCTTTTGGATAATCTGGCAATTCTGGTTCTTCTTCAGCATTTAAATGATAAAGGTTTCCATAAAATTCATCAAAACCATTTACTGTCGGCAAACTTTCATTACGGTCGCCAACGTGGTTTTTACCAAATTGTCCTGTTGCATAACCCAAACTTTTCATGATTCCTCCAATAGAAGGATCTAATTGGCTCATTCCCATTGGAGCTCCCGGAAAACCTACTTTTGTAAGTCCAGTACGAATACCATGCTGACCTGTTAAAAACGCTGCACGTCCGGCAGTACAACTTTGCTCTCCATAATAATGCAGGAAACGCATTCCTTCATTGGCTAAACGATCAATATTGGGTGTCGTATATCCCATAAGTCCGTCACTGTAAGCACTAATATTAGTAATTCCAATATCATCGCCCCAAAGCACCAGAATGTTTGGCTTTTTTTGCGCTGTAACAGAAACCCCAGAAAAAAATAATAAGACTAATACCGTCAAGGTATTTGTAAATCCGCATTTTAGTTTGATTTGTTTCATGATAAAAAAATTCGTTAATGATTCTTGTTATGTATGAGTTGTATTAAATCCAAAAAACAAATGGGAAAATGGAAGCTTAAAAAAAGAGATTGATTTGGAGTCTTCTTTTTTGATGTGTTTCAAATTCTTTTTATTTTAAAATCTGAAACAAAACATTTTTAACTTTTTCTTAAGCTTCTCAAAATTAAGTAATAAAAGAGGCAACAATTGTGTTTATTCGGTATGAGCTTGTTTCATTTTATAAAATGAAACAACAAAATTTGAGAATTTGCAACATAGTGTTCCATTTTATAAAATGAAACAAGCTAAAATGTAAGAAAATTAAGTAATTGTGTTTTTTGGAGCTGTCATTAAAAATAGAAGTGAAAACAGAAATAATATATTTTTTGAACAGTTATTTCAGAAAAATATAGTAAAATGAAACATGATTTTCATTATTTGGATATAAATAACAACCCTATTTGCAGGATATTAACTTAAAAAAACACATAAAAAGACTAGAATACCTAATTTTTGAAGATAAAATTGAATTTGCAAAACAGTATGAAAATAAAAAAAGCCACTTAAAAAATTAAGTGGCTTTCTTTCAATTTATTAAAAAATGTTAGTCGATTTGAGAAACTCTCATCGTGTTAACCATTCCTTTTTCTTTAATTGGCATTGCAGCAAGATTGATTAAATAATCTCCTTTTTGTGCGTATCCTTTCTCAACTGCAATCTGATTCACATCTGTTACAGTATCATCTGTACTTTCATCATTATCATAGTAGAAAGATTTAACTCCCCATAATAAATTTAATTGTGTTAAGATTCTTCTGTTTGATGTAAATACCAAAATATGAGCTGAAGATGGTCTCCAAGCTGAAATTTGGAAAGCCGTATAACCACTGTTTGTTAAAGTACAAATTGCTTTAGCTTCGATTTCGTTAGCTAATAAAGCAGCTTGGTGACAAACAGTTTTAGTAACAAAACGGTTTGTTTTAATCTGTGGTGTATTTTGTGGAACCTGAATAAGTGGTGAATCTTCAACAGCCTCACAAATTTGAGCCATTCTTTGAATTACTTGTACAGGATAGTTTCCTGTTGCAGTTTCTCCAGACAACATTACAGCATCTGCACCATCCATTACTGAGTTAGCAACGTCATTTACCTCTGCTCTTGTTGGAGTCAAACTTGTAATCATTGTTTCCATCATTTGTGTAGCAACGATAACAGGAATTCTAGCTGTTTTAGCTCTTCTGATCAAATCTTTTTGAACCAATGGTACTTCGTGAGCTGGAAGCTCAACACCAAGATCTCCACGAGCAACCATTAAACCATCGCAATATGCTACAATTTTATCCATGTTCTCAAGAGCTTCTGGCATTTCAATTTTAGCAACGATTGGAATTTTAACTTCTGAATGCTTAGCAATCAATTCTTGTAAATCTTGTAAATCGCGTGGCGTTTTCACGAATGAAAGTGCGATCCAGTCTACTTTTTGCTCAATTGCGAAAATTGCATCAGCAATATCTTTTTCTGTTAAAGCTGGCAAAGAGATTTTAGTGTTTGGAAGATTAACTCCTTTTTTAGATTTTAATTCTCCACCTTGAATAACTCTTGCAACAACTTCTGTTTTTTTATCTGTAGAAACAATTTCAAAAATAAGTTTACCATCATCAAGCAAAATACGCTCTCCTGGGTTCACATCATTTGGGAAATTCTGATATTTCATGAACACTCTTTTTGATGTTCCGATAATATCTTCTGCTGTTGTAAAAGTGATTTCATCACCATCATGTACAACAGTACCTTCTTCCATTACTCCAACTCTAAGTTTTGGTCCTTGCAAATCTCCAAGAATTGCTGTTGTATAACCAAACTCTTCGTTTAAGCCTCTAATAATATCGATTTTTTCTTTTACTCCTTCGTAATCTGCATGCGAAAAATTGATTCTAAACACATTAACACCTGCTTCGATCATATCTTTAATGATCTCTCTTGTACTACAAGCGGGGCCAAGTGTAGCAACAATTTTGGTTTTCTTGTTTGTTAGCATTTTTTTTAAAAAATTAGATTGTTTTTTGATTTTATATTGTCCGTATCGACAGCATAAATTGCTGCAATACTTTCGATTGTTTTTAATTTTTGTTGAATTTCTGAAAAATTAAGCGCCTCTTCGCTATTATCAATTTTCAGGAAAAAATCGACTTTTTTGAATTCAGGAAGTAAATGAATTGTCGTCGAAACCTCACTTGTTTCATTAGAAAACAAATTCTGAAAATCATTTGTACTCACAGAAATGATTTCATTTTTATTCTGAATTAAATTCCAGGAAACAGCTTTTTCTTCATCATAATAATAGAATCTCGAAAAATTTGCTTCTCCTTCCTTCGTTTGAGCATGGATCTCGTTTTTGCTCTTACTTAAGTTTATCGGAAGGTTTTTATTAATAAAATAGGCTAATCTATAATCTTCTAATGAAGTATGAATTGCCATTAAATAATAATCAATTTCGTCAAATTCGTCTAAATCCAATTTATGAATAGCCATGTCTTGAAAAATCAAGTTGTAAATATACTATTTCTAAACGGAGCATCAACAGTTATGACGTTCTTGTTTTGTTAAATTATAAACGAAAACGATGTAGCCTTGTGATAGTTACAACATTTTTGTAACTATTTCTTGTCAATTTTTTCTTGAAATGCAAAATAAGCTCTCTGCGATGCTTTTTCTTCTGCTTTCTTTTTTGAAGTTGCTCGCGCTCTTGCTACAACTTTATCATCAATACTCAATTTGACACCAAATAATCGTTGTCCGTCTATACCATTATCTTCAAAAATATCATAATGAAAAACTCTTTTTTCTTTCTGACACCATTCGATAACCAAACTTTTATAACTGATTACTTTTCCTTCTAGTCGTGCAATATCAACATAAGGCGTAACTACTCTTTTTTGAATAAATCGTTCGCAGAAAGAATAACCTTTATCCAGATAAATTGCACCAATTAAAGATTCGAAAATATTACCATGAATATTTTCTCCAAAATGCTGAATTGGCACTTTGCTCTCTACAAACTGTACCAGATTTAAATCTTTACCTAATTCGTTCAAATGTTCCCGACTCACAATTTTTGAACGCATTTTGGTCAAATAACCTTCATCGCCATTTGGAGCTTTATTAAATAAATGTGCAGCAATAACAGCACTTAACATAGCATCTCCTAAAAATTCTAAACGTTCATAATTTATAGGATGGCCATTTTGATCTAGTTTATTAGAAGAACGATGTGTAAAAGCTCTTCTATAAAAATCAATATCTGTAGGCGGAAAACCAAGAATTTTCTGAATAGTGTCAAAAAAAATCCCGTCTTCTAGAGAACGGGATTTAGAAAATATTTTTTTGATAATATTCATATACAGAAATTAGTCAACTAATTTTTTAAACAATACGCAAGCATTGTGTCCACCAAAACCAAATGTATTACTCATAGCAACATTTACCTCTCTTTTTTGAGGTTTGTTTAAAGTAAGATTCAAAGATGGATCAATTTTTTCGTCTACAACTGTATGGTTAATCGTTGGAGGAACAATTCCGTGTTGCATTGCCAAGATAGAAGCAATTGCTTCAATAGCTCCTGCAGCACCAAGTAAATGTCCTGTCATCGATTTTGTTGAATTGATGTTGATGTTTTTAGCATGATCACCAAAAACAGCACTAATTGCTTTTAACTCAGCAACGTCTCCTAATGGAGTAGAAGTTCCGTGAGTATTAATATGATCAACCTGATCAGGCGTCATTCCAGCATCTCTTAATGTGTTTTCCATTACTGCAATAACCCCAATTCCTTCTGGATGTGGCGCAGTTAAGTGGTAAGCATCAGATGACATTCCGCCACCACCAATTTCGCAATAGATTTTTGCTCCTCTGGCTTTAGCATGTTCGTAATCTTCAAGAACCAAAGCTCCTGCTCCTTCTCCTAAAACGAAACCATCTCTGGTTGCATCAAAAGGTCTTGAAGCTGTTTCTGGACTTTCGTTTCTTGTAGATAAAGCGTGCATTGAACTAAAACCTCCCATACCAGCAATTGTGACTGCTGCTTCAGAACCTCCAGAAACAATAACATCGCACATACCTAAACGGATGTAGTTGAAAGCATCAATTAATGCATTTGCAGAAGATGCACACGCAGAAACCGTAGTATAATTTGGTCCCATATAACCGTTACGCATAGAAATATGCGCAGGAGCGATATCGGCAATCATTTTAGGGATAAAGAAAGGATTGAACTTTGGAGTTCCATCTCCTTTTGCATAATACAATACTTCTTCTTGGAAAGTTTCTAAACCTCCAATTCCTGCTCCCCAGATAACACCAACTCTTTGTTTGTTTACATTATCATTTGTAATTCCAGCATCTTTAATAGCTTCATCACTGGCAGCAATTGCATATTGTGCAAATTTATCTAATCTACGAGACTCCTTGCGATCCATGTAATCTTCAATATTGAAGTTTTTCACTTCGCAGGCAAATTTCGTTTTGTGCTTCTCGGTATCATAATATGTGATCGGAGCGGCTCCGCTAACTCCATTCACAAGTGCATCCCAATATTCTTGGATATTATTCCCGATAGGAGTAAGTGCACCTAATCCTGTTACAACAACTCGCCTTAATGCCATAAATATGTATTTTGTACTTTAAACAAATAAAACCCACGCTTTCTTAACTTGTTGTTACTTAAGAGCCATGGGAATTACAATAAAATATATCTTTTTGATTGAAAACCAATCTAATTTTAAAATTTAAAAAAATAATAACACCCGACTCTTAAAAATTGCAAAAATCAAAAAGCAAATTCCAACTGGAATTTGGAATTTCAAAAATTGGGACTTTTAGAAATCGGGTGTGGTATTATTATTTTTTAGCTTCTTCGATATAAGAAATAGCTTGACCAACAGTAGCAATGTTTTCTGCTTGATCGTCTGGAATTTGAATATCAAATTCTTTTTCGAATTCCATAATAAGCTCAACAGTGTCTAATGAGTCAGCTCCTAAATCATTAGTGAAGCTTGCTTCTGTTACAACTTCGTTTTCGTCAACACCTAATTTGTCTACGATAATCGCTTTTACTCTTGATGCAATGTCTGACATAATCTTTAATTTTAGAATTTAATTTGTTGGCAAAAATAAAAAACTTTATTTTAAAACAACTATTTAGTTTATAAATGTGACACTAATTTATAAAATTAATTTCAAGAAAGCCGTTTGAAAGCTATTTATTTTCGTTTTTTATTCCGTTTTTTGCATTCTAAAAATAAATTATATCATGAAAAAAATTATCGTTTTTGCCTCAGGATCAGGAACTAACGCAGAAAACATTATAAAATATTTTTCGAACACAGAAATTGCAAAGGTCGTTTCGGTTTTTACAAATAACGCTTCTGCAAAAGTTATTGACAGAGCAAAAAATCATCAAATTCCGGTCGAAATCTTCTCAAAAAACGAACTTTTAGAACGAAATGTATTACAAAAAATACAAGAAATCGACCCGGATATGATTGTTCTTGCCGGCTTCTTATTAAAATTCCCTGAAAACATAATTGAACAATATCCAAACAAAATAATTAATATTCACCCAGCACTTTTACCTAACTATGGAGGTAAAGGAATGTACGGAATGCACATACACAGAGCTATTGTAAATAATAAGGAAAAGGAAACCGGAATCTCTATTCATTATGTAAACGAACATTATGATGAAGGCGGAATTATTTTTCAAGCAAATGTGGCGCTAACAGAGGAAGATACTCCAGAAACAGTGGCTGAAAAGATACACGAATTGGAGCAAAAACATTTTCCAGAAATCATTCACAGATTATTAGAAGCTTAGAAAAAAATTTAAACCATATATGTCATATAAGTTCATTTTAGTGCATGACGTAGAACAAATTAAATGATCTTATATGACTATATGGTAAAGAAAAACAAAGAATGACTCACGAAGTACATATATATACAGACGGTGCTGCGAAAGGAAATCCAGGAAATGGCGGTTACGGCGTGGTAATGGAATTGGTTGGCACTCCATACAAAAAAGAATTCTACGAAGGTTTTCGTCTCACTACTAATAATAGAATGGAACTTTTGGCGGTAATTGTTGGTCTGGAAAAACTCAAAAATCCAAACATGAAAGTGCTTGTCGTTTCCGATTCTAAATATGTCGTTGATTCTGTCGAAAAAAAATGGGTTTTCGGCTGGGAGAAAAAAGGATACAAGGATAAAAAAAATCCGGATTTATGGAAGCGTTTTTTAATTGCTTATCGAAAACACCAAGTTAATTTTAAATGGATAAAAGGTCACAATAATCATCCACAAAACGAACGCTGTGATCAATTGGCCGTTATGGCGTCAATGCAGCCGAAACTATCGGTTGATGTTTATTACGAAACTATCGGTTCTAAAGAATAAAAAAAACGCATCAAATAATTGATGCGTTTTTTGTACCAGCTTATATTTTACTTATTCTTTGTCCAAATCTTTTGCCGTTTTAAAACCTGTTAAAAGTCCAATTCCTGCCATTATGAAAATAATTGAAGGATAAACCGCATCATCATTAAGAGAGGTATAAGTTGTAATTAATAACGCTAGAAAAATTCCAACACCACAACCTATCAATAAGAAAGCCAGATTGACTACAAAGATTTTCCATGCCGGAACTTTATTTGATTTTCCCTGAATAAAAATACTTGCATCTACTCCTTTCTCAATAAGCGCCAGACGCTCTCTGTTTCGTGTTGAATAAATTAAATAAACAATCCCGAAGATCATTAAGAAAAAGCTAATTGGAATTAAAATTTTATCATCCATGATATTTTACGTTTTTAATTGATTTGATATATTCCATATGACGACGGTTTTTAAATTGAGGTTACAAGAATTTTTAAAAATTTAAAAATAAATTCCAATTTTTAAATCCCAAATTCCAAAACGAACTGATAATCAATTAATTTTGACTTTAAAATTTTTCTCAGCAGCAACTTTGTCAAAGTTTTAAACTTTGACAAAGTTCAAGTTCTATACTTTATTATATAAAGATTGGAATTTGGAATTTTTAATATTGGAATTTCTTCAAGTATTGGTATATGGAATTTTATTTTTGATTTTATTATTCAAATTTCTGTAACCTAAACAAACATCTTATCGTCCTATATAATATGAGTACACTAAATGATCAACATTATATCGATAAAATTCTGCAGGGCGAGACAAATGCGTTTGCCGTTCTTGTGGATCGTTATAAAGATATGATCTTTACTTTGGCTCTAAAAATGGTTAAAAACCGAGAAGAAGCTGAAGAAGTTGCTCAAGACTCATTTATAAAGATTTATAATTCGTTGCATAAATTTAAAGGAGAATCTAAATTTTCAACTTGGATTTATAAAATCACCTATAATACGTGTCTAGACAGATTAAAGAAAAGCAAAAAAGAAGATTTAAATATTTCGATTGATGAATTTTCATCGCATTTAATCAAAACGATGGACAATGCATTGAGCGCTTTAGAAGAAAATGAGCGAAAACAAACCATTCAGAGATGTTTAAATTTATTACCCAGCGATGAAAATTTCCTTTTAACCCTATTTTATTTTGATGATCAGAATTTAGAAGAAATTGGAAAAATCATGAATATTTCGGCCAATAATGCTAAAGTAAAATTATTTAGGAGCCGACAAAAATTAGCTGTAATTTTGAGACAGCAGTTAGAATCAGAAATAATAGAATGTTATGAAAGAGAGCGATAAAAATATAGAACAACTTATTGAAAAAATGATGGCTGAAGAAAAACTGCAGTCACCATCAATAGATTTCACTTCAAAAATTATGGCTAATGTTCAGGTTTTAGAAGAGAAAAAATTAAAGGCGTACAAACCATTAATTTCTAAACCAGTCTGGATTTCGATTGGAATCGCTTTGGCTTTGTTGGTAATTTATATGTCACTTTTTTCAGTTTCAGAAAATAATCTTGAAATCGAACAAATCGGGAAATTGTATTCTGATAAAATTTCGAATTCATTTTCTGGAATTCATTTTTCTAAAAATATCTTCTATGCGATTTTGATTTTGCCAATTATGATTTTGATACAAGTTGGCATTTTGAAGAATTATTTTGACAAGAAATACGAACTGTAAAATAATCGCAATTTTTTTTCAAAAAATTTGCACTTTAAATCTGAAAAACATATTTTAAACCTTACAAAAAATCAATTTTAACCAATTCATTTACAATAGTTTTACTTCGAAATCGTTGTTGTTTTTTTAAGAAAAATTTGAGAACCTAAACCGTTGCAAGATTGTAACTTATGAAGTATCTTTGCACCCTAATTCGAAATTCATAAAATGAATAAACTATTGATTGTTGGAACAGTTGCTTTCGACGCGATTGAAACTCCTTTCGGAAAAACAGATAAAATTTTAGGTGGTGCTGCAACCTACATCGGATTATCAGCGTCATTTTTTAACTTGCAATCGGCCATTGTTTCTGTAGTTGGCGACGATTTTCCTCAAGAACATTTAGATTTATTGACTTCAAAAAATATCGATATTTCTGGTATCGAAATTGTAAAAGGAGGAAAAACCTTTTTCTGGAGCGGTTTATACCACAACGATTTAAATTCTAGAGATACTCTTGTTACTGAATTGAACGTTTTAGCTGATTTTCAGCCAAAAGTTCCTCAAAACTATAAAGATGCTGATGTGGTAATGTTAGGAAACTTACATCCACTAGTACAAAGCAGTGTTTTAGATCAATTAGAGAAAAAACCAAAATTAGTAGTTTTAGACACTATGAACTTTTGGATGGACTGCGCTCTTCCAGAATTATTAGACGTTATTAAACGTGTAGATGTTATTACAATCAATGACGAAGAAGCAAGACAACTTTCTGGTGAATATTCATTAGTAAAAGCTGCTGCTAAAATCCAGGAATTGGGACCAAAATATGTGGTGATCAAAAAAGGAGAACACGGAGCACTTTTATTCCACAATAGAGAAGTATTCTTTGCACCAGCTTTACCATTAGAAGATGTTTTTGATCCAACTGGAGCAGGAGACACTTTCGCAGGTGGTTTTTCTGGATTTATTGCGCAAAGCGAAAACATTTCGTTTGGCAACATGAAAAACGCAATTATTTACGGTTCAAATTTAGCTTCCTTCTGTGTAGAGAAATTTGGAACTGAACGAATGGAAACATTAAGCAAGGCCGAGGTGGCGATTCGATTACAGCAATTTAAGTCGTTAACTCAGTTTGACATAGAAATATAATGCCTAAGAGCCTCGATAAAACGGGGCTTTTTTATTACGTTAATACACACAACTTACAACAACACACAAAATACAAAAAACAATGAGCGACGCTTTAAAACACGAATGTGGGATAGCCTTAGTTAGACTACTAAAACCGCTTGAATATTATAAAGAAAAATACGGAACTGCGTTCTACGGAATTCAGAAAATGTATTTAATGATGGAAAAACAGCACAACCGAGGACAAGACGGAGCTGGTTTTGCAAGCATTAAATTGGATGTTGAACCTGGACAACGTTACATCAGCAGAGTTCGTTCAAATCATTCACAACCCATCCAAGATGTTTTTAAACAAATCAATGAGCGTGTTAGCGAAGAGCTAAAAGCGCATCCTGAACTTGGAGACGATATGAAAGAACTAAAAGCAAATATCCCTTATGTTGGAGAATTATTTTTAGGTCACGTTCGTTACGGAACTTTTGGAAAAAACAGCATCGAAAGTGTTCACCCATTTTTACGTCAAAGCAACTGGATGCACCGTAACTTGATTTTGGCAGGAAACTTTAACATGACGAATGTTAAAGAACTTTTCGAAAATCTTGTTGAATTGGGTCAACATCCAAAAGAAATGGCTGATACTGTGACAGTAATGGAAAAAATTGGTCACTTCTTAGATAAAGAAGTAATGCAATTGTACCAAGACTGTAAAGCTGAAGGGTATTCAAAAAGAGATGCTTCGCCGGTAATTGCAGAGCGTTTAGATATTGCCAAAATCTTAGCTCGTTCTGCTAAAAATTTAGATGGTGGTTATGCAATGGCTGGTTTATTAGGTCACGGAGATGCTTTTGTTTTTAGAGATCCAGCAGGAATTCGTCCAGCTTACTTTTATCAAGATGACGAAGTAGTGGTTGTTGCTTCTGAAAGACCTGTTATTCAAACGGTATTTAATGTTCCTTTTGACAGTGTTCAAGAAATTGATCCAGGAAATGCTTTGATTATCAAGAAAAACGGTAAAGTTTCTATGAATCAAATCTTGGAGCCAACGGTTAAAAAAGCTTGTTCTTTTGAAAGAATTTATTTCTCAAGAGGAAGTGATGCTGAAATCTATCAAGAGCGTAAGGATTTAGGTAAATTAATTTTACCAGCTGTTCTTAAAGCAATTGACAGTGATACAGACAACACTGTTTTCTCTTATATCCCGAATACAGCCGAAACTTCATTTTATGGTTTAGTCGAAGCTGCTCAGGATTTCTTAAATCAGAGAAAAAACAATTATATCTTAGAAAATAGAAATACACTAACTGCAGATACGCTTCAGGAACTTTTAGCTGTAAAAATACGTACAGAGAAAGTGGCAATTAAAGATGCTAAACTTAGAACCTTTATTACCGAAGACAGCAGCCGTGACGATTTAGTGGCTCACGTTTACGATGTTACTTATGGTGTAATTAAACCAGAAGACAACTTAGTAATTATTGACGATAGTATTGTTCGTGGTACTACACTAAAAATGAGCATCATTAAGATGATGGATCGTTTAAAACCAAAACGTATCGTAATTGTTTCATCTGCTCCACAAATTCGTTATCCAGATTGTTACGGAATCGATATGGCAAAACTAGAAGGTTTAGTTGCTTTTAGAGCTGCACTTGAGTTACTAAAAGAAAGAAACTTATATCATATTGTAGATGAAGTTTATACCAAATGTAAAGCACAAGAAAATTTCCAAGATCGTGATGTTATAAATTATGTAACAGAAATTTATGATCAATTTACAGATCAGGAAATCTCAGATAAAATAGCAGAAATGTTAAGCTCTCCAGAAATCAACGCTGAAGTGAAAATCATTTTCCAAACAGTAGAAGACCTTCATAAAGCTTGTCCTAAAAATTTAGGCGACTGGTACTTCACTGGTGACTACCCAACTCCTGGTGGAAATCGAGTTGTAAATCGTGCATTTATGAATTTTTACGAAGGAAAAGACGCCAGAGCTTATTAAAAAAGTATTAATAAAAGGTTAATTTGTGCATTTCATCGGTTTTTTTTGCCGTTCATCCTATTTCTTTGGTGAAATTGAAAAGCTATGATACTTTTGAGATACCATAACATTAGTAGGTTAAGTTTATGGTAGATTTGGGGCAAAAAGGGTGGAAGCAATTCCACCTTTTTTATTTTATATAACTCCCAAACATTTCTAAAACAATTCATTATATTCTCTTAATCGGATATACTTACCTTTTACCTGAAATTTTTATTTTAAAAAAATATCTATCTTATATTTACTAAACCATAACATTAGTAGGTTAAGTTTATGGTAGATTTGGGGCAAAAAAGGTGG
>NZ_DASWYK010000057.1:0-11238 GCF_036405015.1 Flavobacterium sp.
AAAATTATTTTTGTTTCATGCAAGAAAAATTTAAAAATTTTTGAAACTTTTTTTTCGTCTCATCTTTCAAACTCTTCTCTCAATCTATCAAGGAACTTTCCGTGTTTTGCGGGGTGCAAATCTAAAAAGCATTTCCGAATCTCACAAGCTTTTTCGAATCTTTTTTTTTTGGAATTTTCACCCTCCTTCGATCCGTCTGCTTGCCAGTATTTCAGTGAACGTTTTTCGTTGTTGCGGGTGCAAAAGTAGAACCTTTATTTACATTTTCAATACTTTTTTTTATATTTTTTCCATGTTTTTTAAAACTATTTCTTAACTCACTGGTAACGGATTGTTTACGTTTTTATATTTTTTTAATTTACGTAGGTTTTTTCTGTGTTCATATGTGTTTTTCTTATTTTACGAGCGGTTTCGATTATCCTTTCTGCGGATTTTTTATTCTTCGCTTGTCTCTCAAAGCGGGTGCAAAACTAAAAATTCTTTTTGTCTCATGCAAGAAAAATTTAAAAAATTTTAAAACTTTTTTTCGTCTCATATTCCAAACTTCTCTTTCAATCTCTCAAGGAACTTTCCGTGTTTTGCGGGGTGCAAATGTAAAAAGCATTTCCGAATCTCGCAAGCTTTTTTTGAATCTTTTTTTTCGGAAATCTCTTCCCGTCTGATTCATCATGCCTGCCAGTATTTCAGTGAACGTTTTTCGTTGTTGCGGGTGCAAAAGTAGAACCTTTTTCCGCTTTCGCAAGCTTTTCTGGACACTTTTTTTCGCTTTTTTTTGATCTTTTTCTTAACTCGCTGGTAACGGCTTGTTTACATTTCAATAATTTTTCACCCTTTGTGCGGTTTTTCTGAACCAAGATGCATTATTGCTGTTTTTCGAGGATTTTGCAACAGGGCCTTTAGTGGTTTTTTCGATTTTCAGCCTGTTTTTTGACGATTTTTCAGCCTACCAAAATCTTATTTTTCCCAAAAACTTCTTCCGAAGACCGCTCCCCTAGCCCCGATAGCAGCGGAAATCCTTTTTATGGCGGGGTGCGTCATGAAAAGATTGCAGCGGATAGCAGGAAATGGCCCCTTATATTTATCGAAATCACAATTCTTAAACTCCAAATTCCAAAAAAAAACTGGATGTGACTTCGATGCGCTCCGGCTCTTATACTATATATGTATATCCAAAAAGAAACTGTCGGGTTACGAATGGGAATTACTCCTAATATACAATAGAAGATAAAAGATATACTATATATAATTTGGAGTAAACTTTTACATTCATATTAAACATCTTCAAAAACAAACCCAATACGTTTTAAAAAACTGCTAAACTCGAAATATTAACTCCTTATATAGCATACAAAAACCATAGCACATATAATTAGAGCAAACTTCCTCTTATATATTGTATGTATTTTTGTAATCATGTATATTTGCATTCACAAAATTATAAACAATGATAAAGATTACTTTACCCGATGGGTCAATTAGAGAGTTCGCTTCAGGCGCAACTCCAATGGAGGTCGCTAAAAACATTAGCGAAGGTTTTGCTAGAAATGTGATTTCTGCATCTTTTAATGGTACAACTATTGAAACCGAAACTCCACTGACGACCGACGGTAATCTTATATTGTACACTTGGAATGATGCTGAAGGTAAAAAAGCTTTTTGGCACTCGACTTCACACGTAATGGCACAAGCTCTTGAGGAATTGTATCCTGGAATTAAATTAACACTAGGACCTGCAATTGCCAATGGCTTCTATTATGATGTAGATTTTGAAGATCAGAAAATTTCTGAAGCTGATTTCAAAAAGATCGAAGATCGTATTCTTGAAATCTCTAGAGGAAAATACGATTTTAAAATGCGACCTGTAACTAAAGCGGAAGCTCTAGAAATGTATAAAGACAACGTTTACAAGACTGAATTGATTTCGAATCTTGAAGACGGAACTATTACTTTCTGCGATCACGCTACTTTTACTGATTTATGCCGCGGTGGACATATTCCGAACACTGGAATTATTAAAGCTGTAAAAATCATGAGCGTTGCTGGTGCTTACTGGAGAGGTGACGAGAAAAACAAACAATTAACTCGTGTTTACGGAACTTCTTTTCCTAAACAAAAGGATTTGACTGAGTATCTTGAACTTCTTGAAGAAGCAAAACGTCGTGATCACCGTAAATTAGGAAAAGAGCTTGAATTGTTTGCTTTTTCTCAAAAAGTGGGACAAGGTTTACCTTTATGGCTACCAAAAGGTGCTGCCTTGAGAGATCGCTTAGAGCAATTCTTAAAAAGAGCACAAAAGAAAGCAGGCTACGAGCAAGTTGTTAGTCCACATATTGGTCAAAAAGAACTTTATGTTACTTCTGGCCACTATGCTAAATATGGAGCTGACAGTTTCCAACCAATTCATACTCCGGCAGAAGGTGAAGAGTTTTTATTGAAACCAATGAACTGTCCTCACCACTGTGAAATCTACAACGTAAGACCTTGGTCATACAAAGATTTACCTAAGCGTTATGCTGAATTTGGTACTGTTTATAGATATGAACAATCTGGAGAATTACATGGCTTAACTCGTGTTAGAGGATTTACTCAGGATGACGCGCACATTTTCTGTACTCCTGAACAATTAGATGAAGAGTTCAAAAAAGTAATTGACCTTGTATTATATGTATTTGGTTCGTTAGGTTTTGAAAACTTTACTGCTCAGATTTCATTGAGAGATCAGGAAGACAGAGAAAAGTACATTGGAACTGATGAAAACTGGGAGAAAGCAGAAAATGCTATTATCAATGCAGCAAAAGACAAAGGTCTTAATACTGTAGTTGAATATGGAGAAGCGGCTTTTTACGGTCCGAAACTAGATTTCATGGTTAAAGATGCTTTGGGAAGACAATGGCAATTAGGAACAATTCAGGTCGATTACAACTTACCTGAGCGTTTTGATTTGACTTACAAAGGTGCTGATAATGAATTACATCGCCCTGTTATGATTCACAGAGCTCCTTTTGGATCTATGGAACGTTTTATCGCAATTTTATTAGAGCATACAGCAGGAAATTTCCCACTTTGGCTTATGCCTGAGCAAGCTATTATCTTGTCTTTGAGCGAGAAATACGAAAATTATGCTAAAAAAGTTTTAGATTTGCTAGAAAATCACGAAATTCGCGCCCTAATTGACAACCGAAACGAAACTATTGGTAAGAAAATTAGAGATGCAGAAATGCAAAAAATTCCATTTATGCTTATTGTAGGCGAGGAAGAAGAGAAAAACGGTACAATTTCGATTCGTCGTCATGGACAAGAAGGAAAAGGTAATATCACAGTTTCAATCGAAGAATTTGCTGCGATTGTAGACGAAGAAATAAAAAAGACATTAAAAGTATTTACAGTTTAACTTAAATTAGAAAGTCATAGCAATAAGAAGCAACAGAGGTTTTCAACCTCGAGTAGAAAAAAAAGATGCACACAGAATAAACAATCTTATTCGTGTTCCAGAGGTACGTCTTGTAGGTGAAAATATTGAGCCTGGCGTTTTCAAAATCGCAGATGCGTTACGTTTAGCTGACCAATTTGAATTGGATTTAGTTGAAATTTCGCCAAACGCGGAACCGCCGGTTTGTAAAATCATGGATTACAAGAAATTTGTTTACGAACAAAAGAAAAGAGACAAAGCTTTAAAAGCTAAATCATCTCAAGTTGTTGTAAAAGAAATTCGATTTGGTCCTCAAACTGACGAGCATGATTATGAATTTAAAAGAAAGAACGCTGAGAAATTCTTAAAAGAGGGAGCTAAATTAAAAGCTTTCGTATTCTTTAAAGGACGTTCTATTATTTACAAAGATCAAGGTCAGATTCTATTATTACGTCTTGCTCAAGATTTGGAAGAACACGGTAAAGTTGAAGCTATGCCTGTTTTGGAAGGAAAGAGAATGATTATGTTCATTGCTCCGAAGAAAAAGAAATAAGTCTTAAAGTACAAAGTCTTAAAGTCAAAAGTCAGTTTATGACTTTTGACTTTCGACTTTAAAACTTTCCGACTAAAAGATATAAGTAAGTAAGAATAAATTAAAACACTAGGAAAAATGCCTAAAATGAAAACAAAATCTAGCGCTAAGAAACGTTTTAAAGTTACTGGCTCTGGAAAAATTAAAAGAAAGCATGCTTTTAAAAGTCACATCTTGACTAAAAAATCTAAAAAACGTAAATTAGCTTTGACACACTCAGCGCTAGTTCACTCAACAGATATGAAAAGCATCAAACAACAATTAAGAATTATCTAATTTAAGTCGAAAGACGAAAGTTATAAAGTCTAAAGTCATTTTTGACTTTGACTAAATTCTTTAGGTTAAAAAATTATTTATATAACCTTGGAGTATGGCTTTAAGTTCCTTTGATTCAATTCAGGACGCCTGCTACAAAAAAACATTAAAATTATGCCAAGATCGGTAAATTCAGTTGCTAAAAGAGCAAGAAGAAAAAAAATAATGAAGCAAGCCAAAGGTTTCTTTGGAAGACGTAAAAACGTTTGGACAGTTGCTAAGAATGCAGTAGAGAAAGCGATGAGCTACGCTTACCGCGATAGAAAACAAAACAAAAGAAATTTCCGTTCATTATGGATTCAACGTATCAACGCTGGAGCTAGATTAGAAGGAATGTCTTATTCTCAATTCATGGGGAAAGTTAAAGCTAACGGAATCGAATTGAACCGTAAAGTTCTTGCAGATTTAGCTATGAACCACCCAGAAGCTTTCAAAGCTATTCTTAATAAAGTAAAATAAAACGTTTTATAAACTCAATTTAAGATTACTTACTTATTATATAAAAACCATTCGTTAACGCGAATGGTTTTTTGTTTTTACACTATTCTTATCCCAAATCAAAATAAAACCTACCTTTACTTATCAAACAACAAATACAATGCAAAACGCTATTCTAAATCATATTCAAAAGTTTATCCATCTTGAACCTTCAGAAATTGATATTCTAGAATCATGTTTTAGTACTTCGCAAATTAAACGAAAAGCTCATGTTTTAGAGGAAGGGCAAATCTGTAACACGATGTATTTTGTTATAAAAGGCTGTATGCGTCAATACATTATTAATCCGAGAGGAACGGAGCAAACCCTTCAATTTGGAGTCGAAAATTGGTGGATAACCGATTATTTGAGCTATCACAACCATACTCCTTCTCATTTCTACATTCAGGCCGTTGAAACAACTGAAGTTATTGCCCTTGAAAAACCTGTTTTAGAATCGGTATTGGTGCAAATCCCAAATCTTGAGAAATACTTTCGTATTGTTGCTCAAAAGGCATTTGGCGCTGCGCAAATGAGGATTAAGTTTCTATTTACAATGTCTGCAGAAGAAAGATATCATCATTTCAATAATCAACAGCCAGATTTCGTTCAAAGAGTTCCACAATATATGCTTGCCTCCTATTTAGATTTTTCAGCAGAATTTATGAGCAAAATCAGAGGAGGAAAAGTCTAAATTGGATTTCTTGAAGTAGTTCAAGTTTTTAAAAAGAAACATTAATGACCTTTGTAATGAACTTTAAAACATATAAAAATGAAATCAAGAATCGTTATCCCGAATGTTGCTCCAGAAGCTTATAATGCTTTATTGAATCTAGAAAAATATATTTCTTCAACTTCTTTAACTCCTGTTCATAAAGAACTAATCAAAATTCGCGCTTCTCAAATCAACGGTTGTGCTTATTGTATAAATATGCATACAGCAGATGCTAGAAAGCATGGTATTTCTGAACAGAGAATTTACTTAATAAGCGCTTGGCGTGAAGCCGATGTTTATACTGAAGAAGAAAAAGCAATCTTAGCTTTGACAGAACAAGTGACTTTAATTAACAATCACGTTTCTGATGAAGTTTATGAAAATGCAGCCAAATTCTTTGATGAAAAATACCTTGCTGAAATCATTTTGGCCATCATCACAATTAACTCTTGGAACAGACTTGCAATTACAACTGGATTGCGTGCTGTATAATTTATAAAGAGAATATTTACAAGCTCTTAACAGTCGAAAGCCCTTACTCCAAAAGGGCTTTTCGTATTTATTTAATAATCAGAATTAAAAAAAACACGAATTGAAAATATTTCAAAATACCGTATTTATACTCTTTCAGGATTTCGGGGATTTTTTATTTTTGGCGCATGATACCAAAAAGAATACAATTATTTTGCCCCATAATTATATTTTTACTGATTCTTTTTTCTTGCCAGAAGAAAAAAAGTGTTACCAAAAATGAAATTACAAATAGCCCGGAAGTTAAGAGATTAATAGCTGTTGCTGATACCTTATTTGACAACAATAAATTTGATACTGCTTTTTATTACTACAACGAAGCTATATTTAAATGTAATCCTATAAAAGATCCTGAGAACTACATTAGTACATTAAACAGGATGGCTATTATTCAGCAGACACATGGAGATTATGCAGGAAGTGAAGCCACTATAACCAAAGCCTTGCCGTATACTAAATATGTCAAAAACCAACTTCATATCTGGAACTTGTATGTTACCTTAAGCACAAATTATCTGGATACTTATGACTATAAAAATGCCATTTTATACAATGAAAAAGCTTTAGAACTTGACACAAAATATTGGCAAAAATTAGCTGCCCAAAATAATATCGGTGTTGCTTTAATTCAGGATAGAAAATTTGAGGAAGCACTTGATATTTTTCTACCATTAGAGACAAAAGAGCAAGTTGTAAGAGATAAAGACTTTTATAGTTCATTGTTAGACAATATTGGACTTTGTTACTTTAAAATAAATGATGGTGAAAAAGCGCTGAATTACATGAACAGAGCCATAAAAGTCAGACAGGAAACAAAAAATCCTTTTGGTTTAGGAAAAAGCTATATTCATCTTGCTCAATTTTACGAAGAACAGAATCCCGGAATGGCTAAAAAATATATGCTTTTAAGCTACAAAGAATTCTCAAAAATCAATTATGTTGATGGAAGATTATCAGCATTAAAAATGATCATCAAAAACAGTACATACAGCGAATTAAGGAATTATTCTAATACATACGTGAATTTAGTTGACAGCACTAATGAATTTAGACAAAAAGCTAAAAATCAATTTGCTAAAATTAAATACGATTCGAAACGAGAAAAAGAAGAAAATTTAAAACTTAAAGCGCATAAGGCTGAAAACGAATTAAAACTAGAAAAACAAAAAAACAGAAATATCATATCGTATATTATTATTGCCCTAAGTTTATGTTTAATTTTAATTTTATACTACTACCTAACTTCTAAAGCTAATCGTGAAAAAATTGAGGCTGCATACAATAGCGAAACCAGGATTTCTAAAAAACTTCACGACGAATTAGCTAATGATATTTACCATACAATGGCTTTTGTAGAAAACAAAAATTTATCTCTTACAGAAAACAGAGCACATTTATTAAGCAACTTAGATACGATTTACGCGCGAACGAGAGATATTTCTAAAGAAAACTGTACCATTATTACAGACGAAAACTATACGGTACTTCTTAAAGAAATGATTTCTGGATTCAGTACTAAAAACATAAACTTAATTTCAAACGGTTTAGACAGTTTGTCTTGGGACGAGATTAGCAAAACAAAAAAAATTACTATATACAGAGTTATACAGGAATTACTTGTAAATATGCGAAAGTATAGTGAAGCTACTTTGGTCGGAATTAACTTTAAAGCAACAGAAAAAAACATACTTATTAACTACACAGACAACGGGAAAGGAATAGATACAGACAAAATTATATTTAAAAATGGGCTTTACAATGTAGAGAACCGCATCTTAAAAATAAAAGGAACCATTGATATTACAAGTGGTTCAAATGAAGGATTCAAAGTTTTTATCAAAGTGCCCTTATAAATGAAACCTTCTTATTTTATTAAAATTTTATTTCCAATAATACTGTTTTTTCTAATAGCCTCGTGCGAAAAGAAAAAGCCAATAAATGCTGTAAAACCAGATTTTACAAGTGAAGTAAAAAAGCTTACAATTGAAGCCGATCGTGAATATGATGAAAATAAATACGAAAGTGCTACCAAAAAATACAAACGAATCTTATCAATCGCTGATCCTGTAAAAAACAGAATTGATTATGTTGAGGCTATAATTTCTCTTGGTTATATTTATCAGGATTTAGGTGATTATATTGAAAGCGAAGCCATTACAACACAAGCTTTGCCACATTTAAAGTACATGAAAAAACCCAGATTTGCCTGGAATGTATATTATATATTGGGTTATAATTATTTCAAAACCAACGATACCGAAAATGCTCTTTTGTATTTTAGAAAAACATTATACATCAATTCAAATGCATGGAGGAACTGGAGTAGCCTAAACAGTATAGGTATCGTATATATGAAGCAAAATAATTTCAAAAAAGCTGCTTATATATTTAATAAAGTTACAACAGAAGGCTATTATGGAGAGAAGTTCAAAAACAACAGCTTAAACAAATTCGACAAGATCGAATATGCTATTATGCTAAACAATCTAGGTCTTTGCTATTTCAAACAAGAAGATCCAAGAGCATTATATTATTATAAAAAAGCATTACAACTAAGACTTGATACAAAAGATGAACCATACCTATCAAACAGTTATACTTCTCTTTCTGAATACTATTTAAAAAGCAATCCAAAGCTTGCGAAAAAATATGCAGAGCTAGGATACAAAAAGGCTTCACAAAATAATTTCTATGAAGACAAAAATTATTGCCTCTCTTTTTTAGTTCAAAGCAGCGAAGGAAATGATCTTAGAAAATACACCAATCTTTACATTCATTTTACTGATAGTATTAATCAGGTTCGATTAAAAAAGAAAAATCAATTTTCTAATATAAAATACATCTCCAAAAAAGATAAAGAAGAAAATTTATTCCTAAAAACTCAAAAAACAGAAAACGAACTTCAGTTGGAAAGACAAAAAAACAGGAGTTACATTTCTTATGTCATCATTTCTATAAGTTTGTTCATTTTGCTTTTCCTTGTTTTTTACATTACTTCAAATGGAAAAAGAGAAAAAAATGAAATGATATTTAAAAGTGAAATGCGAATTTCAGACAAATTACACAATGAACTCACTTCAGATGTACGTCAAACTTTAACTTTCGCAGACCAAACCAATTTGCACAATGAAGAAAACAAAGAAAAACTACTTCATCTTTTAAGTAATATTTACACCAAAACTCGTAACATATCTAAAGAAAACAGTAAAATTCCGACCGACTATCGATACATTTCAGTTTTAAAAGAAATGATTTCTGAATACAAAGCCGAGGATATAAATATAATTTTAAATGGTTTTGATCTGATTCCATGGAATTCAATCGAAAAAAATAAAAAGATAATCCTTTACAGAGTTTTACAAGAGTTATTATTCAACATGAAAAAGCATCATAATTCTAGTATTGTGAGCATCATTTTTAAATTAAAAGATAAAAAACTAAATGTTTTATATGTTGAAAACAGTAGTGAATTCACTTCAAATCAAACTATTTTAGAAAAAAGACTACAAAATGTGGAAAACCGTATTAAAACAATAAAAGGAACTATTAATTTTGATACAAGCTTAGAAAAAGCGTTTAAAATAAATTTTACACTCCCTATATAAGATAATAATATGTTTAAGAAAGTTTTAGTTGCCGAAGATTTAGATAGTATCAGTATTGCTGTTGTTCAAGTATTAGAAGATTTAAAAGTTCCTGTAATTGATCATGTAAAATACTGTGATGAAGCTTTACTAAAAATAAAAAAAGCTTTACTTGAAAACGAACCTTATGATTTATTAATCAGTGATTTATCTTTTAAATCAGATCACAGAAAAACAATCTTAAATAGTGGAGATGAATTAATTGAAGCTGTAAATAAAGTACAGCCTAAGTTAAAAAAGATCATTTTTTCTATTGAAGATAAAAGCTTTAGAATTAAAACACTTTTTAATGATTTAGGAATAAATGCTTATGTTTCTAAAGGAAGAAATAGTATTGCAGAACTTAAAAATGCAATTGTAAGCACTTATAACAATGAAGAAAAAATTGTTTCTTCAGATCTATCTTTTAGCTTTAATGATAAAGCTTTGATTGAAATTGAATCGTATGATATTTCTATTCTTAAACTTTTGTCTCAAGGTTATATTTTAGAAAGTATTTCTAAAGAATTTAAAGATTTATCTATTACTCCAAACGGAACCAGTAGTATAGAAAAAAGAATTAACAAACTAAAAATCTATTTTAAAGCCAATAACAATGTACATCTGATCGCTATTGCAAAAGATTTTGGTTTGGTATAATCTATGTCTTTACGGAATCCCGTAAGGAAAATCTTTTTTATAGCCCTAAATTTGTTAATTGCCCTATCAACCTACGAATGAAACCAAAAAATAAAACGATTACTTTTTTTGACAAAATCAACACCACTCAAAATAAAATCATCATGAAAACCATGTTTCTGTGTCTATTTTTATCGATTAGCTTTGCGTACGTTTCTGAAAAAACAGGCTGGCTGGAGATTGATTGGAAAATAATCTTTATTCCAGCATTACTTGTATTGCAAATTATAATTATTGGAACTGCTTTAAAAAACAGATATAAAAAACACTAATAATTTCGAAGAAAGGTCTTATGGATATTATAGGAAATACCTATATATTTGATTTCATTCCATTTTTTACATGAAAAATATCCTAAGTCCTCTACTCCTATTATTTACGTTTTTATCTTTTGCTCAAACCAAAGTTTTATCATGGAATATTCAAAACTTTGGTAAATCAAAATCTGATACTGAATTAAATTATATTGCTAAAAAAATCTCAAACTACGATATAATTGCCATTCAGGAAGTAGTTGCCGGCTATGGCGGAGCACAATCTGTAGCTAAACTGGCTATGCTTCTTAATGAAAAAGGAAACAAATGGGAATACACCATTAGCAATCCAACTACAAGCAGCAGTTACAAGGCCGAACGTTATGCTTTTATCTGGAAAACAGCAAAGGTCAAACTAAAAAACAAACCTTGGCTGGAACAAAAATTCAATTTAGAAATTGATAGAGAACCTTATTTTGCCACATTTGAAATAAACAAAAAGACAATTACGCTAGGTAATTTTCATGCTATAACTCAAAAAAGACAACCCGAAACGGAGATTAAATATTTTAAATTTTTACCAAACGAATACCCAAATTTAAACTTAGTTTTTCTAGGTGATT
>NZ_DASWYK010000058.1:0-5134 GCF_036405015.1 Flavobacterium sp.
TTTTACTTTAATAAATGTTTTAGTCATAATTATTAGCAAATTTATTTGCTTTTTAAAACATTTATTTGTTAAATTTGGTCACAATATTAACACAACTCAAAAAAAGATTCGCCTATATAAAAAAACTACTTTTTAGAAAAATTACTCCAAATTTTAAAATTAGAACTAAAAAAGTAGAATTATGGCTGATCTGCATACTCCAGATGCTCTATTAGTGAAAAATTATGTTGACGGCAGTGAAGCTGCTTTGGCAACATTAATAAAAAGGCACGAATCTAAGATATATGGTTTCATATACTCTAAGATTGCTGATAGAGATATTTCAAATGATATTTTCCAAGATACATTTATCAAAGTTATTAAAACTTTAAAAAGCAATTCGTACAACGAAGAAGGTAAATTTTTGCCTTGGGTAATGCGTATTTCGCATAACCTAATAGTCGATCATTTTCGCAAAACTAAAAAAATGCCAATGTATAGAGAAACCGAAGAGTTTTCGATTTTCTCTATCATGTCTGATGATGCATTGACTATAGAAGGTAAAATGATAGTGGATCAGGTCGAAGTTGATCTGAAAAAGCTTATCGAAGAATTACCTGATGATCAAAAAGAAGTTTTGGTTATGCGTATGTATCAGGATATGAGTTTCAAAGAAATCTCAGAAATTACAGGTGTTAGTATCAACACTGCGTTAGGAAGAATGCGTTATGCATTAATGAATTTGAGAAAAATAATAGATAAACATCAAATTATTTTAACCAACTAATACTATTTTGGTAATAAACCCGTTATACTAATATAAAACATTTGATAGTATGGCGAAAATTTACTCAAAAAAAGCATTAGCTTCTAAAAATCTTAAACCTAATAAAGAAGTAGTTTCTTTTATATTAAACTACTCACAAGCTTTGACTGTAGTTAAAGTTGAGGACAAAAGCTTTGAGATTATAGCTAATTAAACAGCCCACTGCTCCTGTCGGATGTTTATTAAAACATGAACCAAATGGTCGTTTTGGTTTGAAAGGCTCACTGTTTGTATATAAAACAAATAGTGAGTTTTTTTATGTAAAAATATTCCTTAATTTATTTTTTTTAGAATATAATCAGTTTAATCTTCTTTGCGTAAGTTTTTTATATCATTTTTTTATCAGTTTTGTTAAAATTTAATATTTTGACTCGTTTTTGTGTGTTTGTTTAATTTTTAATTTTATTTTAGTTAAAAACTAATTTTTTATTCAGTAAAAAAGCTTTTATTGAATGTTTTTCATATTGGTTTATCTCTGTCAAATTCTAACAATAAGTAATAATAAACTAAAAATTAAATATTTAACCCAAATCAGATCATGTATGAAGAAAAACTACCCTGCCTTATTTTGTTAAGTTTGTCTATTTGATTTTAAGCAAAAGTATTTGAACCAGAAAATATCTTTTGCTGACATTATAGTTTAAGAAAGTAATTTTTAACCTGCTTAATTGCTTTTCATAACTATTGTTCAAGAATAAAAGAAAATCATTTAACCAACCCAAAACTTAACCGCAAAATGAAAGAGAACATTAGAATGCTATGCTGCTTATTAATGATAAGCATGGCGACGTTTGCCCAAAAAGACCGAATTAAAGAAGCGCAATCTTTGTATGATAAAGGAAAAAGCGAAGAAGCTTTAGCTGTTTTAACCAAAACCGAATATCTTATCCTTAATGCTCCAGACGAAGATAAATCTGATTACTATTTCTTAAAAGGGAATGTTTTAAAAGATTTAGCTTTAAAGAATGTTGATGCCGCAAATAATTTCACACTAGCATCACAAGCCTATCAAGATGTGTTTTTGTACGAAAATGAATCTGGTAAATTTAAATCTACCGTTAAAGCCAATATGGCCCTAAAAGATATGAAAGCTGGTCTTGTTAAGGGAGCAATGACAGATTTTAATGCTGGTAAATTCAAAGAAAGCTCAGACAAAAGTTATAAAGTATATTTATTTGATAAAAAAGATACTTTAAACTTACTAAACGCTGCAGCCTCATCTATTAATGCAAAAGATTATGGTGCTGCAGTTACTTATTATGAGTTGTTGAAAAAGATTAATTTCTCAGGAAAAGGTGTTTTGTATTATGCGACCAACAAGAAAACAAAAGAAGAAGATGCTTTTATTTCTCCAAAAGCTAGAGAATCTGCAATTCAGCAAGGATTTTATGAAAAACCAAGAACAGAGTCTGTTCCCTCTAAAAAGATTGAAGTTAATAGTAATTTAGCTTTTGCTTATCTGGAGAGAAAAGATTACCAAAAAGCAGAAGCGACTTATAATTATGTTTTAGAGTTGAATCCAGATTACATTGATGCTTATATCAATCTTGCTTATTTGAAATTGCAAATCAAAAAAGATTTAGCAGATGAAATATCAGCATTAGGAACTACAAAAGCAGAAATGCAGAAGTACGATAAACTGAATGCAAAAAAAGATGATATTACTAGAAGTGCCATTCCATATCTCAAAAAAGTACTTTCTATAGAACCTAAAAATGAAGATGCTACAAAAACTTTATTAGGAGTTTATAGATCGTTGGATATGACAAATGAATATAACGCTTTAAAAGCTGGAAGGTAAATATTATTAGAAAATTAGAAAATGTGATGAGTAGATGATTTTCAATATCTAATTTTCTAATTGATAAATTGACACATTAAAAAAGGCACAAAAGTTATTTACTTTGTGCCTTACTTTTTTTTACAACAGTTGAAGCTTTTTCCATTTCTTCAATAAGCGATTTTTTTCCAACCGTTTTGGTAATAATATCTTTTTCCAGATTCCAGCCTCTTGCGGGTGAATATTCGCGTCCATACCAAATAATTTGCAGATGCAAATCGTTCCATAAATCTCTTGGAAACAATCTTTTTGCGTCTTTTTCAGTCTGAGCAACATTTTTTCCGTTAGATAAATTCCATCTGTACATCAATCTGTGAATATGCGTATCTACAGGAAATGCAGGAACGCCAAAACCTTGTGACATTACAACACTTGCTGTTTTATGACCAACTGCAGGCAGAGCTTCCAGAGCTTCAAAACTCTCAGGAACTTCACCATTATATTTTTCAATTAAAATCTCAGACAAACCATGAATTCCTTTAGATTTCATAGGTGATAAACCGCAAGGACGAATAATCTCCTTAATTTCTTCAATCGACATTTTAACCATATCATACGGATTGTCAGCTTTGGCAAACAATAAAGGTGTAATCTGATTCACGCGCACATCGGTACATTGTGCAGACAATAAAACGGCAATTAAAAGTGTATAAGGATCTTTGTGATCAAGAGGAACAGGTATAGTAGGATAGAGTTCTTTTAATTTATCAATGACAAATTGTACGCGAGCTTCTTTATTCATTTCAGTGATTTTAACGTCTGTAAAAATAGTATAATTTTTATGATGTGCCTAATCCAGCTTTCCGTTTCAACTCCTCATTATGCTAGTAACATTTTTAAATATTTAAAAGAGCTTCCGTTGGTCGCTTTTTAAATATAAAAAATGTAAACTATCATAATTCCGGGGTTTTCACTGCAATCTGGGGCAAAAAGAAGTTTTGAAATTATAAGCCATGAATTATGAGTTATAAGTTATCTTTGTTAGAAGATACAATCTAAAATCTAATATCAGAAATCTAAAATAAAAAATATGACAACATTAAAAGCCGGAGATAAAGCGCCTAACTTTTCAGGAATAGATCAGGACGGAAAAACACATAAACTGTCAGATTACACAGGAAAGAAATTAGTAGTTTTCTTTTATCCAAAAGCAAGTACACCAGGCTGTACCGCAGAAGCTTGTGATTTAAGAGATAATTTTGAACGTTTTAAAGCTAATAATTATGAGCTTTTAGGAGTTAGTGCTGATAGTCAGAAAGCACAATTAAAATTCAAAGACAAATATGAATTTCCTTTCCCATTAATTGCAGACGAAGATAAATCGGTAATCAATGCCTTTGGAGTTTGGGGGCCAAAGAAATTCATGGGTAAAGAATACGACGGAATTCACAGAACTACTTTTGTAATCGACGAAAAAGGAATCATCGAAGAAGTAATCGAAAAAGTAAAAACTAAAGAACACGCTTCGCAGATATTGAAATAGTATTCAGTCGCAGTCGCAGTTTTCAGTCACAGTTCTTAGAATTGGGCATATTTTAACGCAAAGGACGCTAAGTTTTTTTTAAGCTAAGTTTTACAAAAAACGTAAAGATCGCAAAGCTTTGTGTAAATCCAGCTTTGCGAACTTTGTGTTTTTAAGTTTGTCTCGTAAAATACGTTTCAGGTTATTTTACTTGACATTTAATTTTACCGCAAAGCACGCAAAGTTTTTTGTTTAAGTTTGTGTTGAAGATGACAAAGTTCGCAAAGCTTTGCAGAGATACAGCTTTGCGAACTTTGTGTTTTTTTTAAGCTTTTCTCATAAAATTACTTAGCGTGCTTTGCGGTTAAAAAATATCCGCTCCAACAATAACATGAAACTTGAAACAAGAAAAACTTGAAACAAAAAAAAAGTCCCAATAAGGGACTTTTTTTATTATGCATTTTGTTCTAATTCTTTCTGTGGATGATATCCAAAAAGATGGTGTTCCTTGATAATTTCTGGAATTCCAGGAGGAAGCATTGGTTCCCAGCCTGGTTTGCCTTGACTGATCATTTTTAAAACTTCTCTAGAGAAAACATCCAGAATGTTCGGATCATAATCTTCAATATCAACCACTTTTCCATTGAATTTAAAGAATTTGTACAATTCTTTCATTCGAGGATGAACTTTCAAGTTGTTAGAATTCATTAATGAACCATCTTCATCCAACATTGGATACAAGAATACTTTCATATCACGGTAGAATAATTTACCGAAAGCTTCCAGAATTCCACCACTTAAATGACGGTAGTATTTCTCATCAAAAATATCAACAAGGTTATTTACACCCATCGCCAATCCCATACGGGCTTTTGTATAATTTGCGAAGTATTCAACAACTTTATAGTATTCCTGGAAATTTGAAATCATTACCGTTTGACCAAGAGAACAAAGTAATTCGGCTCTGTCCATAAAGTCACGCTCGTCAATTTCACCATCCGAACGTAAATTCGAAAGCGTGATTTCA
>NZ_DASWYK010000059.1:0-4381 GCF_036405015.1 Flavobacterium sp.
GTTGTTCTAGTAAAGCACCACAATTGATTAAAGTTAGAATGACTAACGAAAGCACAAATATCTTATCATAACTTTCTAAATAATCAAAATAATAAGTAAAAATCGTGAGGATCAAAGTGCAGATTCCTAATTGTATATAAAGGTAATTTTTAAATCGAAGTCGTTGGTTTGGAGATGCTTTATCTTGCAGAAAACGCTTTTCTAAAATAGGGCGAATATCCTGATCCATATCGGCTGGACTTCCAAAAATAGCATTCCATCTTGCTTTGAATCCGCTGGAGCGTTTCCATAATTCATAGATTTCAAAATAATAATGAAAATGCTGCCATAAAAAACTATAGCTTTTTAAGGGATGTGTCAAACCGTATTTGGGTTTTTCTTCTTCGGTTTGGAAAGTTCCAAAAAGACGATCCCAAAACGTAAACATATCGCCGTAATTTTTATCTAAATATTTTTCATCAGAAGCATGATGAACACCATGAACAGAAGGCGTTACAAAAACATATTCCAACCATTTTATTTTTCCTATAAGCTGTGTATGGGTAAAAAAAGAATAAGTGCCATGGACAATCAGCATCGTTATAACCATTGAAGGATGAAAACCAATAAAGGGCAAAATACACCAAAATCCTGTTCTGATAATGGCCTGAAAAGTTGTAATTCTAGCTGCAGCCGTAAAATTAAATTCTTCACTATGATGATGCACAATATGTGCCGCCCAGAAAAAATTGACTTCATGTCCTAATCGATGATACCAATACCAGACAAAATCGGTAGCGAGAATTAGCGCAAACCAAACAAAAGCATTACTCGGAATATCAAATATCCTATAATCATCATAAATCAAATAATACAACTGGTAAAAACTGGCAGCAATAAATAAATTGATTAAACGCTCAGCAATTCCGATGGAAATATTGGAAACAGAACTTTCATAATTAAAAATTTCAGGTCTTTTTCTGCGTTGAGCAAGCTTATATTCTAAAAATAAAAAAAGAAAAAAGGCAGGCATGGCAAAAGCCAGAAAATTGATATTTTTCATTTGTATGATATTTTCGATTCTAAGAATTATGAGGTTATTTAGAACACATAGCTATGTGCATTGAAATCAGTGAAACGCCTTTATAGACTTGCAAAAACTATGTTTCTATGTGTTAGAATTTACCTCACGGTTTAAAAATTATATACATCAGCAAACGAAAAAGACACTTTCATCAATTACACTTTTAGGGAGACTAAAAATGTAATCAACAAAAATGATCTTTTACGAAGTAAACCTGATTTAATTTTGCTTAAACAAAGGAGCTTCCAAAGCCACTTCTTTTACCGATTGAGTTTCGGCTACTTTTTTCAAAGCAATAATATAAGCAGCAATACGAGGTGTTACATTATGTTTGACTGCCACTCTAAAAACAGTATCAAAACCTTTTTCTAAAATATCTTCCAGACGTTTATTGATCTGGTGAATTCTCCAAGACTCCAAAAGCGAATTCTGAAGCCATTCGAAATAAGAAACTGTAACACCGCCAGCATTGGCTAAAATATCAGGAACAACTAATATACTTTTATCATGTAAAATTTGATCTGCATCTGAAGACACTGGACCATTGGCACCTTCCACAATAATTCTAGCTTGAATATCAGCAGCATTTTTCTGTGTAATCACATCTTCTTTTGCAGCCGGAATCAAAACATCCACTTCTAAAAGCAGTAAATCTTCATGTTTAATGGCAACTGAATTTGGATAACCTTTTATCGTTTTGTTATTCAAATTATAATATAAAATCAACTCTGGAATATTAATTCCGTTCGGATTGTAAAATGCTTCTGAAACATCGCTTACCGCGACAATTTTCACTCCTTTTTCATGTAAAAACAAAGCAGAATGCAGTCCAACATTACCAAATCCCTGAATGGCTGCTGTAGCTCTAGCAGGTCTGATTTTTAATTTTTGAAGTGCTAAAAGGCTTATAATACTCACTCCTCTTCCCGTTGCTTCTACTCTTCCTAAAGATCCTCCAGAATGCAGATGTTTTCCAGTTACAACAGCGTGAATTGGTCTTCCGTGTAACAATGAAAATTCATCCATTAGCCAACCCATTTCGTCTGGTCCGGTTCCCATGTCTGGAGCTGGAACATCTTTTTCTGGTCCGAAAATATCAGCTAAGGCTTTGGTGTAAGCCCTCGTAATTTTTTCTAATTCTGTTTTAGAATGGTTTCTCGGATCGCAAATAATGCCGCCTTTAGCGCCACCAAACGGAATTCCGGTTACAGCAGATTTCCAGGTCATCCAGGCGGCAAGTGCTTTTACTTCGTCCAAATTCACAGCGGTATCATAACGAATTCCGCCTTTTGAAGGTCCCAAAGCAGTATTATGAATAACGCGATATCCTTCAAAATTCTGAACATTTCCGTTATCTAAAGTAATAGAAAAGTTTACTGTAATTTGTTTTTCAGGACGTTGTAATTTTTGTCTGAGTGAATGGTCTAAATTTAAAATATCTGCAGCGATATTAAAACGATCAATCATCGATTGAAACGGATTATGTTTTATAATTTCTGAGCTCATAGTATATATAGTTTTTTGGTTTGGGTTATCTCTTTATGTTTATTCAAAATATTCTTTGATAAAGCTTCTACTCTCTATCTCATAAACAGCTGCAACACGGAATTTTTACCAGACAGCGTCGCATCAAAATTTTCATATTTCTATTGGTTCTCATATCTTGATTTTTTAACGGTTCAAAAAAAAAGCCTTTCATGGTGCAATGAAAGGCTAAAAAAAAAAATAACTAACAAGTACTTTCTCTATTAACGCCATTTCAAAACGTGATTCATCATACAGCACATCGCAAAGCTGCATGGAAAAGACGTCTTAATATTTCGGCTATAGTTTTTCATTGTTGAGACAAAGCTACAAAAATATATTTATAAATTCTATAGAATTAGTAGAGTTTATTTTTAACAAAATTACACATAACCATAAAAACTACTGTAAAACAAAGGATTACGAACTAAAAAAAATTACTGTAATTGTGAAAAAACTATGAAAACAACAGCGATTAAAGCCAAAATCAACCCTAAAATATTGATTTTGGATAGTTTTTCTTTGAAGAAAAAAGCGCCAATTAGTGTTCCTAAAATAATTACCCCCATATTCATTCCGGCAAAAACAGTTGACGGATTTTCTGAAAAGGCTTTATGCGCTTTTAAATAAAATAATATATTTCCGAAGTTGAAGATTCCGACCAATATCCCGAAGGGAATACTTTTTAAAACGAAATTTTCTTTCGCTACAAATAACTTATATATGACAATAAGAATAGAAACTGTAAAAGCAATTAGAAAAACAAAAAACAAAGATGTTGTATAAGGAACAACCGTATATAAAGCTATTTTCTTGAAAAGAATATCGACAACTCCAAAACCAAGTAAAACTGCAGCTGGATAAATCCATTTGTTTTCAGTATTATCTGAAGGCTTTTTTAAGATGAATAAAAGTGCAGCAAAACCAACTAGCACTCCAATAACTTTATACGTATTAAATCCTTCATTAAATAAAAGCCAAGCTGCCAAAATCGGAATAAACAATGATAGTCTTTGTGCAGCATCGGTTTTTGCAATTCCCATATACCTTATAGAAAGCGCTAGAAAAAGAAATAATATCGGAAGTAAAATTCCAACTGAAGTGTAAATTTCCAAAGGTGCTTTATCATCTAACGTATTTAAATCTGGGCTAAAAGTAAAATAACAAAGCGTGATCGCAGCAATATAATTGAACGAAATAATCTGTGACGGATTGGCATTATACTTTCTAGAAACTTTGAAAATAACACCTACAATAACACTACAAAGAATACTTAATATAAGGAATAACATAAATCTATTTTTGGACTGTAAAAGTAATCTATTGTAAAATTAAAAAGCCCAGCCGGTTTTAAAAAACCAGCTAGACCAGATTAAGTTTTAATATAAATTGAACAAAATTTAATTTTAACACATAGAAACATAGTTTTTTTTACTCCTGTTAAGAGTACCAAAAAAGCAAGCTTTAACACATAGCTATGTGTATTGAAATTAGTGAAACGCCTTTCTTTTAAGCTTTCCCAACTATGTTTCTATGTGTTAAATTACTTTCAGCTTTTTTTAGAATTTACTAATATAACTTCCGTAAATGTCTCTAAACTGGTTTCCTTTTGCAAAACGATCTTTGCTCAGTTTTTTATATTCAACCAATCCCCACAAAACAAATTCTTTCAAGAAATAAATATCTTCTTTGGCTGTTTGAGGCTGATATTTTTTGACTAATTCATCTAACGGAGCTACCTCGTCTAAAATACTTTTATATTCAACATCCGAAGCGTCGTCTAATAATTCGAAG
>NZ_DASWYK010000060.1:0-22173 GCF_036405015.1 Flavobacterium sp.
TAATAAATTAAGTTATTTCTTGTTTTTTTTTTTTTTTTAAGGCTTTTGTGAAAAAAAACCGCCCAATCCGAAGACTGAGCAGTTTCAAAAAAAAAAGCATGAATCGATCGATCAATTAGCTCTCATTTTAATTTGTGATAAAGTATTTTGAATACTATTCAATTGTTTGGAAACGATATAAATCTGATCGTGTTCCAAATGGTTTTCTTCGAGTGCCATTTTATATTTTTCGATTGCAGCTTCTTCGCCAGTAATACAGGCGTTTATAATAGCTTCGGTATCGCCTCCTGTAAAAGCAGATTTAATATCTATCCAAGTACGGTGTAAAGCTCCAAGTGGCCCTCCGCCTGAAGTATCTGTCGATTTTCCAAGTTTATTGATTTGGTTTTGCAACTCTACAATAAATAAAGCTCTTTCGCGGGCATATTCTAGGAAATCGGTTTTCATTGCTGGATTTTCTACATGCTCCGCTGCATTTGTATATCCAAGTTTTCCATCTTCAAGAATTGAAATTAATCCTTCTAAAGTTTTAATTGTTTCTGTGGTGGTTTCTTCTGCATGTGTCATGACATATAATTTTTTGAAATTAATATGTTACAAAGTTTGCAATTATAAGGAGCTTTGTTTTACAGGATTGCTATTGCTATTTTATAATATTGTGGAATGGGAATTTTGAAACTTATTTTTTGGTTTGCCACGAATTTCTCAAATTTTTGATGTTGTAAATTTAATTCTGAAAAATAATAGTTTCTTTTTTTTTCGTTTGCGTGAGGGATAGGAGTGGAAAGCCCACAGCCGTGAGGAACGAACAGGCGAGGACTTGTAACGGATAGCCCGACCCGGAGGGGCACGCCCAAATTAATTGCATAAAAAAAACAGCTTAAAGTATAAAAGTGATGAAACTTTTGAACCTTAAGCCGTTTTAATAAAACTTAGAATATTGTTATGCAGTCAAAGCTTCTTTGATTCTGCGTAATGCTTCTTTTAAGATGTCGTTGCTTGTTGCATAAGAGAAACGAATACAGTTTGGATTTCCGAAAGCATCTCCAGTTACTGTAGCCACGTTTGCTTCTGCTAAAAGATACATAGAAACGTCGTTTGCATCTTTAATTTCGTGTCCTTTTAAAGTTTTTCCGAAGAAAGAAGAAACGTCTGGGAATACGTAGAATGCTCCTTCTGGTACGTTGATTTTCACTCCTGGAATTTCTTTTAATAATCCAACAACTAAATCTCTACGTCCGTGGAAAGCTTGTACCATTTCGTTTAATACGCTTGGATCTGCATCTACAGCTGTAATTGTAGCTCTCTGTGCAACAGAATTTGCACCAGAAGTTACTTGTCCTTGAATTTTTGTACACGCTTTTGCGATGAATTCTGGAGCTCCAATATAACCAATTCTGTATCCTGTCATGGCGAATGCTTTTGCAACTCCGTTTACAGTGATTGTTTTTTCTAACATTCCTGGAATTGAACCGATACTGCAGAAAGTTCCTGAGAAATTGATGTGCTCATAGATTTCGTCTGCAACAACGTAAATATTTGGGTGTTTTTCTAAAACTTTAGCCAAAGCTGTTAATTCTTCTCTGCTGTAAACAGATCCTGAAGGATTACATGGAGAAGAGAACCACATCATTTTTGTTTTTGGTGTAATTGCTGCTTCTAATTGTTCAGGAGTGATTTTGAAATCTGTTTCTACAGAAGTTGGAACTTCAACAGGAACTCCGCCAGAAAGTTTTACGATTTCGAAATAAGAAACCCAGTATGGTGCTGGTAAAATAACTTCATCACCATCGTTTAACATTACTTGCGCAATGTTATATAAAGATTGTTTTGCTCCCGTTGAAACTACGATTTGAGATGGTTTGTACTCTAAATCATTGTCTCTTTTGAATTTTCTGCAGATAGCTTCTTTTAAATCTTGGTATCCGTCAACAGGAGAATATGTACTATAGTTGTCGTCGATTGCTTTTTTTGCAGCTTCTTTAATAAAGTCAGGTGTGTTGAAATCTGGTTCACCTAAACTTAAGCTGATAATGTCTTTTCCTTGTGCTTTTAATTCGCGTGCCAAAGCAGCCATTGCTAATGTTTGCGAAGTTGCAAGATTGTTGATTCTGTCCGAAAGAATATGATTCATTATAAAAATTTTGAATGTCCTTAAATTTGCTGTGTTGTTTAAGGAAGGTTATTATTAATAGATTTTTTTAGTTTTTTAAACTGATAATTCAGGTTTCATTCCCAAATCACGTAAGTGTTTAAAGTGAGCAATAACAGCACTTCGCATGGTTTTATATTCGTAATAAGGCAAGTTGCATTCTTTTGCTGTTTCTTTTACAATTTTGGCAATTTTACCGTAGTGAATATGACTGATATTTGGGAAAATATGATGTTCTATTTGATGGTTTAATCCGCCTGTGTACCAATTTACAATTGCATTTTTTGGTGCAAAATTGGTAGTAGTGTACAATTGGTGAATTGCCCAAGTATTATCCATTTCTCCTAAATCATTTGGAGTTGGGTTGGTTGTGTGATCCACAACGTGTGCTAACTGAAACACAATACTTAAGATTAATCCTGCTGTGTAATGCATTGCGAAGAATCCAATCAAAACTTTCCACCATGTAATTCCGATTACCATTGGTAAAACAATCCAAATTGACACATAAATCATTTTAGTGATGATTAATGTTGTCCAAAGAATTTTAGGGTTTTTTGGTTCTCCATAAGATAATTTTCTTTTTAAGTAGTTTCTCATTTGCTTAAAATCGGTTGTTAAAGCCCAATTGAAAGTCAGTAAACCGTATAAGAAAACAGAATAATAATGTTGAAAACGATGAAAACGATGCCATTCTGCGTGTTCTGTAAAACGAATGATTCGTCCTGCATCTAAATCTTCGTCGTGTCCTGGAATATTAGTGTAAGTATGGTGTAAAACATTGTGCTGTACCTGCCAGTTGTAAACGTTTCCTGCTAAAACATAAATAGTTCCGCCCATAAACTTATTAATCCAGCTTTTGTTGGAATAGGAACCATGATTACCATCGTGCATTACGTTCATTCCAACTCCAGCCATCCCGATTCCCATAACGATAGACAATAAAAGCATTACCCAAAAAGGCATGTTTAGTGTAAGGATTAAAAAATAGGGAGTTAAGAAAACAGCAAATAGAATAACAGCTTTTAGATGTAACTTCCAGTTTCCGGTTTTCTGAATGTTATTCTCCTTGAAGTAATTGTTTACTCGTGAGTTAAGTGTTCTGAAGAACTTCAGATTATCTTGCCTTGCAAAAGTTGGAGCAGTGTTATTCATAATTAATTTAAATAGATTTCAAAGGTAATTATTATAAATTTTCAATTTGCAAAATTGAGTTAAATATTTCAATCGTAAAGTAGTACTTTTGTTAAAAATTTACAGCAATGGATGAGATATTGAAATATTTTCCGGATTTGACCGATCTTCAAATCGAACAATTTCAAAAATTAGACTTTTTATACCACGATTGGAACGAAAAAATCAATGTAATTTCTAGAAAAGATATTGATTCTTTATATACAAAACACATTTTGCATTCGTTAGGAATTGCCAAAGTGATGAGATTCGAACCTGGAACGACAGTTTTGGATGTTGGAACAGGAGGTGGTTTTCCTGGAATTCCGTTAGCGATTCTTTTTCCTGAAACCCGTTTTTATTTAATTGATGTTATTGCAAAAAAAATAAAAGTGGTTCAAGGAGTTGTAGATACATTAGAATTAAAAAATGTAAAAGCCGAACAAAAACGTGCTGAATTGGTTAAAGGTGATTTTGATTTTATCGTGAGCCGAGCCGTTACCAATATGCCAGATTTTGTTTCTTGGATAAAAGATAAAATCAAAAAACAGCATAAACATAAATTGAAAAATGGAATTCTTTATTTAAAAGGAGGAGATTTGACAGAAGAGCTTAAAGATTTTCCTAATGCTACTTTATATGATTTAGCTGATATTTTTGAAGATGAGTTTTTTGAAACAAAAAAAGTAGTCCATCTTCCTTTAAAATTTAAACCTTAAAAAGAAATAACCCGTAGAGTAAAACATCTACGGGTTATTTTTTTAATAAAAACTATTAAAAAACTAAGAATGAATTCTAAAAGGATTTAAAAATTGATTTGCTTGATAATTCAAGTTGTCAATAAATCCATGTATTGCAATCTCTGATGCTTCATTAGTAGGTTTGAATTCAGAATCAAAGAAGAAATCACGGCAAATTAAAGGTTCGTTAGAAGAATCATAAATGTTTTCTTCCATTTCGTTTAGATCAAAATTTTGATATTCTGATGGATATAAGCAAATTAAATCTACCATAACGCGGTTAAACCATCTGTCAAATACTTTCTTTTTAGGAGTGATATGGCGTGCTAACAATACTAATCCGGTAAGTTCGTTTTGCAAGTAATAAGAGCCTTTTCTGTATAAAATATCGATCATTCTCACATTCATATGAGCAATCCATAATGGTCCGTCTACATTGCCAGAAGCAGGAATTTCAAAATCGGTATCAAATAATAATGGTTTAGTTTGCTCTAAGTTTTCTATAGAACACCAAAGAGCTTCAATACGTTTTTGAGTATCATTTGTTACTTTTGTATATCCCGTAAAACGCCAATAAACCCATTCTAATAAAGCGGCTGCCAAACCAACAGAAGCTTTATGGTTAATTTGTGTTAATAAATTTTCTAAATCTTCATTTTCTCCTAAAGGATCTAATAATTCATTTATTTTCTTTTTGTTCCATTTAAAATCAATTGCGTGACCAATGCTTTTTGATTCTAATATGATTTTTGGTACATTGTTTAAATTTTTCATAAGCTTAAATTGTTTAGATTTTACTAGTGATTTTCATAGGACAAATGTATTGTGATGTTTTTTTTTCAAAAGGAGCTATAAGTTTTTAAAATATCAAAATAAGTTTTTTGACGAACCTATGTTGTTGAAAATCAATAAAATAAGAAAATTACTACAAAGTATATTGTGAATCCTTATTTGAAGTACTTGTAATGAAGAAATGAAAAATTTGATACCTATTAAGATTGGAAAACTTATACTTATTGACATTCTAAAAATGTCATCTTTTGTAGGTTGAAGGAAAAATAAAAAGCCGAATCTTTTTTAGATTCGGCTTTTTTATATTGTCAGATTTGCAATGTGAAACCTGAAATTTTTAAACTAAATTAACCTAAGAAAGGATATCTGTAATCTTCTGGAGTTACAAAAGTTTCTTTGATAGTTCTTGGAGAAGCCCAACGTAATAAGTTCAATGCAGAACCTGCTTTATCATTAGTTCCGGAAGCTCTTGCTCCACCAAAAGGTTGCATTCCTACAACTGCTCCTGTTGGTTTGTCGTTAATGTAGAAATTTCCAGCAGAGTTTTGTAATTTGGTTGTAGCCACTTCAATAGCATAACGATCTTGGCTGAAAACAGCTCCTGTTAAAGCGTACTCAGAAGTAGTGTCAACTAATTCAAGAGTTTCTTCCCATTTTGCATCTTCATAAACGTAAATTGTGATAACTGGCCCAAACAACTCAGTTTCCATTGTAGTATATTTTGGATTTGTAGTTACAATAACTGTTGGTTCAACAAAATATCCAACAGATTTATCGTAGTTTCCTCCAACAATGATTTCAGCGTCGGCATCTTTTTTGGCTTGGTCGATATAACTAGCTAATTTGTCAAAAGAACCTTCGTGAATAACTGCAGTAATAAAGTTTCCAAAATCTTCTGGAGAACCCATTTTCATAGATTTTACATCAGCAATTAATTGTTCTTTTACAGCTGGCCATAAACTTTGTGGAATGTAAGCTCTAGAAGCTGCAGAACATTTTTGTCCTTGGAATTCAAATGCTCCACGGGTAATTCCTGTAACCACTTGTTTTACGTTTGCGCTTGGATGAGCAATGATAAAATCTTTACCTCCAGTTTCACCAACGATTCTTGGATACGTTTTGTAATTGTGAATGTTTGCTCCAATTTTAGCCCAGATATCTTTAAATACATGAGTTGATCCTGTAAAGTGAACACCAGCAAAATCACGGCTAGCCAAAACAGTATCAGTAATCATTAAAGCATCTCCGAAAACCACATTGATAACGCCGTCAGGAACTCCGGCTTCTTTGAAAACATCTAAAATGATTTTTGTAGAAAATACTTGGCTATCACTTGGTTTCCAAACCACAACGTTACCCATCATTGCAGCACTTGCAGGAAGGTTAGCAGCGATAGCAGTAAAGTTGAAAGGAGTGATGGCGTAAACAAAACCTTCTAAAGGTCTGTATTCTACACGATTCCAAACCGTAGAATCTGATTTTGGTTGATCGTTGTAGATTTGAGTCATAAACTCAACATTGTATCTCAAGAAGTCGATTAATTCGCAAGAAGCATCGATTTCTGCTTGGTGAATATTTTTAGACTGACCAATCATTGTAGCAGCGTTTATACGTGCTCTGTATGGTCCTGCAATAAGTTCAGCAGCTTTTAAGAAAATAGCAGCACGCTGTTCCCATGCCATGTTTGCCCATGCTTTTCTTGCTTCAAGAGCATTTGCGATAGCTTTTTCGATATGTTGTTTTTCCGCTAAATGATATTTTCCAACTACGTGTTTGTGATCGTGCGGAGCTGTAATGTTTCTTGTGTTTCCAGTTCTGATTTCTTCGCTTCCAATATGTAAAGGAACGTCAATTTGAGAATTCCACATTGTAGTGTAAGCCGCTTGAACAGCTGCTCTTTCTGGTGAGTTCGGTGCGTAGCTTTTTACAGGCTCGTTTACCGCTTTAGGTACATGAAAAAATCCTTTAAGCATGTTATTTAAAATTAGATTATTAGATAATTTACTGTTAGACGATTTGATTTGTTACGAATAATCTAACGCTGCACAAAAGTACAAAGGATAAATTAATAAATTGATAATTTTATGATTAAGATAACGATAAAAGAAAACGTTCTAAAAAGATACCTTTAGTTTAAAGCAAAAGGAGCGCACATTCTAAAAGTAGGAACGATTACTTTGAATGTTTTTGTAGTAGTAAAATTGATCATATTAAAATGACCTTTCATTGCTCCATACGGAGATGATAGTAAACAGCCAGAACTGTAAGTGTGATTTTCACCAGGTTTTAAAACTGGTTTTTTGCCAATTACACCTTCGCCGTCTACGACTTCTAAATCATTTAATGAATCAAAAATTTCCCAGTGGCGTGAAGTTAATTGCACTGAATCTTTACTGTGGTTTTCAATCGTAACTACATAACTAAAAGCAAAATGAATCTTGTAGTTCTTGAAGTAAGTACCTTCAAAACTAGTCAAAACAGATATTTTTATGCCTCGTGTAATCTGAGAAACCATACTAACGCAGTATATATGTGTGTGTTATAGTGGCAAAGCTACGAAAAAAAATCTTTTAATCTAGAACCTTAACATTGTTTTAATTGACTATATTGATAGAGTTTGCATTTCCTTTACCAATAACACGCTGATAACGATCTGTTGCCTCTTTGTAATACACTAAAATTGTATATTCATTTTCGGTCTGATAGAAGTTGCCATCGATAGCATTTTCGTAATCAATATTTCCTTTTTTGTCAGCTACAGTATACTGGAAATTGGTAAAACCTTGTTTAATCATAATGGCTTTTTCAAAAACTCCTTTGTCTGTATTGTAGTCCATTTTATATTCTGGAGCAAGACTGTAGTTGTTAAACATTCCTGTAATGTAAATATCTTTATTCAATCTAAATGCTGGAGCAGAGAGTGTAAAATAAACCCAGGCATAATCTGCTTCAATATCATTGTTAGAACCATTAATGTTTTTAACAACAAAGTTTCCGTTTACATCTTCATAGTTCGTGTAAATCTGATTTCCTCTTGCCTGACTCGTATATAAATAAGCATTGTAAATATCGCTATTCGAGCCTATTTTTGCGACATTATTGCTGGCAGCACGAATATCTTTGTTTTCAAAATATAAAAATTCATTTCCGCCCCAAAATTGAGTTTCTTTATCATATTTGTAAATCAGCTGATTGCCGATTGTATATTGAGGAACAATGTTTTTAATAGCCGTATTAAAGTTTCCGTTTTGAAAAAGAAGCACTTTTACATTTTGTAAAGGCGTTTGAAAAGTAATATCGTTAGACGAAATGGCAAAATCCAAATTTTGTTTTTGTTCAATATTGCCAAGGTTTCGGCTTCTTTTTACCTGTGCAGCTACAGTTGATTGATTTTCGTACAAAATAAATTTCCTAGAAAGTACCAACTCACGGTCTTCATTAAGAATTCTAAGCATATAATTTCCGGAAAGTCTCAACTGTGTTGTAAACTGATTCGGAAAAGAAAGTCTGTAGTGTGAATAAATCTGAAGCGTATTAAATGAATTAGAATAATCATTAATTCTTTGATTGTCTAAACCTATTATGTAATCTGTTTTCGGAATGTCAGTTGGTTTCCAGTTATAATCACAATGAAGAACTTCAAAATAATAATTAGCCTCGTTGCCAAATAAATCGTCAAACTGAAATGCAAATGTAGAACCTAATTCGAAAACAGGTACTACATTACTACCATTTTGAACAAATGAAACGGTTTTAATATTATAAGGAGGTTCAACTTCATTCTGTATTTCCTGCGCTGTTATCGAATTAACGAAGAAAAAAAATAAAAGGCTTTGATATAAAAATTTTGACATCTTATAGTGTTGTAAGATTGTAAATATAACAATTTTACACAACGAAAAACAGACTCTTTTATTGGTTTAACGTATTAAGAATTTAAAATGTACTCCAAATTAGCTTCGATTTCATCATTGATATAACTTTCTTCTAAAAGAGAATCAGATAATAATTTTTTGTTTTCCTGCAATTTGATGATTTTTTCTTCAACTGTATTTTTCGAAATAAATCGAATCACATTAACTTTATTCAGCTGCCCAATTCTGTGAGCTCGGCCAACTCCTTGTTTTTCTGCAAAAGGATTCCACCAAGGATCTAAAAATAAAACGTAAGAAGCTTTGGTAATATTCAAACCGACACCACCAGCTTTCAACGAAATAAAAAACAACAACGGATTTTCTTTTTCCTGAAAAACTTTCACTTGTTGTTCTCTTTTACTGGCAGGCGTTTCGCCTGTAATTTCGCAATATTCTATTTTATTTTCTTTACACCAATCTGTATAAAAACTTAGGTTGGTAACAAACGAACTGAAAATGATTACTTTCTGTTTTGCTTTTACCAAATTTTCCAGATAATTGGTAACCGCTATAAATTTTCCAGAATCAATTTCTGATTCCTGATCTACCATTTTAGGATGATTACTCAATTGACGCAACTTCATCAAAGTATTAATAATACTGATTTTGTCTGGACCAGATCCGTCTGTTTTAAGAAGGAAATTACGCGCTTTAGATTTTTCTTTTTCGTATAATTTCTCTTGTTCAGGATCCATATCACAATAGTAAATCTGCTCCGTCAATTCTGGTAAATCTTTTAAAACCTGTTCTTTGGTTCGTCGCAAAATATAAGGCTGGACAAGATTTTTTAATTCTGATAAAACATTCTCATCCTGTCTTTTCTCAATAGGAGTTTTAAAATTATCCATGAAAAATTTATAATTCCCCAAAATATCAGGGTTTATAAACTGCATTTGCGACCATAAATCGTCAAGCGAATTTTCGATTGGTGTTCCACTTAGCGCTATTTTATGCCCCGTACTGATTTTATTTATGGCTTTAAAAATCTTAGAATCTTTATTTTTAATGTATTGACTTTCATCCAAAATCAAGTAACGGAAATCGTATTTTTCTAAAATAGCAATATCACGATGAATGATGCTGTAACTTGTAAAAATCAAATCGGTTGAGTTTATTCTGCTCGCTAAAGATTTTCTGTCATTACCAACATATTGCATTTTCGAAAAGTGAGGCGTAAACTTCCCAGCTTCATTAAACCAGTTAAAAACTAGTGATGAAGGGAGAACTATTAAAGCTTTGAGCGGTTCTCTTTCAATTGTAGTTTCATTAGCAAATAAATCGAAATTGGTAGTTTTTGTTGTAAAGCCTAATTGTTCTTGTACAGAAACCAAAACAGATAATGTCTGCAAAGTCTTTCCAAGTCCCATATCATCAGCCAGACAAGCCCCCATATTCGAGTTAAAATGTCCTAAAAGCCATTTTACACCATCAATTTGATATGGTCTTAAAGTCGCTTTGATTAATTCTGAACCTGTAAATTCGGCTTTATGAATTTGTTCTAAATCATTATCGATTTCTGAAATTCCATCCAATGCCGTAAAGTTGCTTTTACGTAAAAGTAATTCGCCATTTTCTACTTTGGCTAATTTTGCCAAAGAGCCATATTTGCTAAACCATTCTAAAGGAATCAGGAAATAATTTCCGTCAGGTAATTGAAAAAGTCTTTCTTTACTTTTGATATTTGGAATAATTTCGCTGAAATTGATTTTATAATTTCCAATCGTAATAATGATTTTAATGTCAAACCAATCTGCTTTTGTTTCTTTTGCAATCGAAACGGTATTGCTTTCAGTAATAATTTCTTTGCTTTCAACTTTCAGATTTTCAATTGTAAATCCTAAGCTTTTCAGTTCTTCTTTATGATCAATAATAAATTGAATATTGAGAAAAGGATCGGAATTCTCAACTTCTGAATTTAATCCGTAGAATTCGTTTTTGATTATGTTTAAACCTAATTCGGCTAATTTGTCTGTGTATAAAGTTTCGTCTGGACTTCTTTTAAACTGAATAATTTTAGGCTGATTGGCAATGCTGAAATCTACAAACGAATGTGTTTTTTTTGTTTTGGAAGCATCAAATACATAACCGTCATAATCAAAATAGAGATTGAGATAATAACAGTTTTTAAAGAAATCATGAACAGGCTGAATTGTACATGAAATAATTTTATCACGATTTTCTACTTCAAATCCATTTGCTTCAATATCAATTTTTTTGGCTATTTCGGGAATGAAACTTTTAAAGTAATCATCAACTAATTTTGATGGAATTTCGATTGATTTTTTCTTTAAAAAAGGCATTAATTTTTTAGCATTAAGCTCTTTTAACTGCCCTAATTTTTTATTGATAATTAACCAGCCTGGTTCATCTAAAAGAATATCAGCTTTACTTTCCATTGGTAAAAAAGCTTTTTCATTTTCTTTTAAAGAAAGGGTATAGGTAATTCCTTCAGAATGTTTGTCGAATTGAATTTGTGGTTCAAAATAAAGCGGATTAACATCGACTCTCGAACGATAAAAATCTTTTTCAGGACCAATGTTTAGAGATAATGGAAACTGTTCTTGTACAATCAAATTGTAAAAAGAACCGAGGTGGAATTTTAAATGCTGACGAATTGCAAATTCAATTTTAGAATCTTTCTGCAAATCTGCAATAGTTTTGGCTGATTTAATTTTGGCACTGAATTTTTTAAAAATAAATTCAGGTTTTAATGATTCACAAGCAGTGAGAATCTTTTTGGTATTGGAATCTAAATTGTCAAAACTAATTCCGAAGCTTTCCAATACCCCAGAAGTTGCTTTTTTGTTTAAATATTTAATTTCATCTGTATTCTCAACGATGTATGAGGTTGGAATAAAAGTGTTCAGATTTTTTTCAAAGCTGATGTCGAAGCAAAATTGAAATGATTTTGTAGGTTCCAAAGGTGTAGGGATTTGGTTGGCTTATAATTTGGGATTGGGGCAAAAAATAAAGAGTTTTCAAAATATCAATAATTTGAAAACTCTTTTAAATGAACTTATATCACTTGTATGGTTCAAAAAAACGGTTTAGTTTTCCTGTGGTTTAAAGCAAAGCGGAATAATTTCTCCTTTTGCTAAACAATATTTTTCAACCAATTCAGGTGTAATTTTATTAGTGTAATCTTCTTCAATTACAATGAAGCCAATACTTCTTAATTTATTGAAATAATCGCGTCCGTAAACACGAACGTGATCATATTGTCCGAAGATTCTAGCGCGTTCTTTTTGATCTGTAATTGAATCGTCTGCGAAAGTCACTTCACGATTTAAATCTTGTGGAATTTGAAGAATCGCCATTCCACCTGGTTTTAAAACGCGAAATAATTCCTGCATTGCTTTAGTATCGTCTGGAATATGCTCTAAAACGTGATTGCATAAAATCACATCGTATTCGTTGTCTTTAAAGGGAAGATTACAAATATCTGCTTTTACATCTGCCAAAGGTGAAAGTAAATCGGTTGTGGTATAATCCAGATTTTTTTGCTTGCGGAATAATTTGTAAAAAGCTTGTTCCGGAGCAAAATGCAATACTTTTTTAGGAGCTGTAAAAAAATCAGTTTGATCGTTTAAATACAACCAAAGCAAGCGATGTCTTTCTAAAGAAAGTGTACTTGGCGAAAGCACATTATTACGTTGTTTTCCGTATCCGTATGGCAAAAACGATTTAAAGCTTTTTCCATCAATTGGATCAGTAAATTTGTCTCCTCTTAATGAGAAGGCTAAAATAGGACGTGCTACATAACTCAAACGAATTAATAATGGACGCGGTATTGTATTTAAAACTAATTTGAAAAGTTTCTTCATGGGGTTGTTCCAAAATATTTTTTGTTTTCCTGCAAGGTTTTTAAAACCTTGTAGGTATTTAAGTTTGAAAAAGACACCTACAAGGTTTTAAAAACCTTGCAGGAGTTCGAATGTTTTTTAATTTTAGAATCTTGGCTAATAACTACAATACCAATGGAACTTGTCTAAACTCATCCTCTTCATTGCTTTCGATTCCTAGAGCTTTGTAGATGTATTGGAAGGTCGATAATAATTCTGGTTTTCCATCGATTAAAGCTACATCATGCTCGAAATGCGCGCTTGGTTTTCCGTCAGCAGTTAGAATTGTCCAGCCGTCTTTAAGTTGTTTGATGTTTTTTGTTCCCATGTTAATCATCGGTTCAATTGCTACCACCATACCTTCAACAAAAAGTTTTCCTCTTCCTTTTTTACCATAATTTGGCATTTCAGGAGCTTCGTGCATTTTTTGTCCAACACCGTGTCCAACTAATTCACGAACTACGCCGTAACCGTGAGCTTCAGTATATTTTTGAATCGCATTTCCAACATCTTCAACGCGATTTCCAGCTTTAAATTCTCTAATTCCAACGTAAAGAGATTCTTTTGTAACTCTTAAAAGTTTTTTTACTTCTGGAGCAACTTCACCAATCTCAAAACTGTAAGCGTGATCTCCGTGGAAACCATTTTTAAAAGCTCCGCAGTCAACCGAAATTACATCACCACTTTTTAGCGGAACATTATTAGGGATACCATGAACAACCTGAGCATTTGGGCTCATACAAAGCGAATTCGGAAAATCGTACAATCCAAGAAAACTTGGGACGGCTCCGTGATCGCGAATAAATTCTTCGGCTAATTTGTCAAGATATAATGTAGTAACTCCTTCTTTAATTTCAGAAGCAATCATTCCTAATGTTTTTGATACGATTAAGGCACTTTCGCGCATTAATTCGATTTCTTCCCTAGTTTTTTGGATAATCATATTTTTTCCATTTTTCAGTTCGCAAAAGTACAATTTTTATCTCATTTTTCAGGTAATTTTTTTTCGCCACAAATTCACGAATTATCTCTAATCAAAAACGTTGAAAATCGAATTTCGCAAATTTATTATTGATGAATTTAAAGGTAAATTTTTTGAAATAATTCGTGAATTCGTGGCTAACAATAACTAAGTTTTTCAGAAAAAAGCCCTAAATTAGTAGTAAAAACCGTTGTAATCATGGAAACTATTACAGATCAAGATATACAAAAAATAAAGGCGTTAAAGAAAATGAAAAGAAATGCTTTGTCTCTTTTAGGTATTGCAGTCTTATTATTTATCATCGCCATTTATTATAAAATTCCGATACTTCAAGCTTTTAGTGAAGCCGCAATGGTCGGTGGAATTGCCGATTGGTTTGCTGTTGTAGCGTTGTTTCGTCATCCGCTAGGAATTCCGATTTGGCATACCGCTATTATTCCGACCAAGAAAAATGAAATTGGGGAAAATCTTGGAAATTTTGTTTCGGAGGAATTTTTAGATCGTGAAAAACTGGAAATCAAGTTAGATGAATTCAATTTCGCAACCAAAGCATCAGATTGGCTTTCGCAGGAAGAAAATGCTAATAATATTGCCAATGTTGTAGCAGTAAATATAATTCCTGGAGTTTTAAGAACTATAAAAGATGAAGATGTCAAGAGATTTATTCAAGTTCAGTTTAAAGAAAAAATGGAAGGAATAAATTTTGGAAACTGGGTTGCCGTTGCTTTAGAACCTTTGCAAAAAGGAGATTTAAAAAATCAAATGCTGACCAATCTTCTTGAAGTAATGAGTGCCGAATTGACTAATAATAAAGACTTAATTCGACAGAAAGTAAAAGCTTCAACTCCGTTATTGAGTTTTGGATTGGCTGATAAAAGTATTACAGAAGGAGTTTTTAATGGTCTGCAGGATTTTCTGAATGAAGCCAAAAAACCTGAAAGCGCTGTTCGATTAAAGATTGATGAATATATTTTTAATTTTCTGGAGAAGGTAAAAAACTCAGAAGAAATGAGAGTTAAAATCAATGATATGATTTTAGGTTTTGTTGGAAAAAAGGAAGTTCAGGATTATATCAACGGAATTTGGGATGAAATCAAACTTTCAATCACCAATGATTTAAATAAAGGAGATGAATCTTCCATTAAAAATAATATTTCTAATTTAATTCAAACCTTTGGAAACGGAATTCAAGAAGATCCTGTAATGATTGATAAAATCAATAATTTCATTAAAAACGATCTCCTTTCGGTTCTTCTCAATAATAAAAAGGTAATTGGTGATTTGATTTCGTCAACAGTAAAAAGCTGGGATGGAAAAGAAGTTTCAGAAAAATTAGAATTAGAAATCGGAAAAGATCTTCAATACATCAGAATCAACGGAACTTTAGTGGGCGGAATTATTGGACTTGTGATTTATGGAGTGGAGCAGTTGTATCATCTTCTCGTAGTGTAAATATTTACAATCTTGTCATTTCGACGAAGGAGAAATCTTCGGTAGAAATTCTATAAAGATTGATGTTTTTAGGAGCGGAGCTACTTGCGGAGATTTCTCCTTCGTCGAAATGACAAAACAGGTGTGAGAAAAAAAATAAAAGAGGCGAATTCTTTAGAATTCGCCTCTTTCTGTGAGTTCTGTTTTTTTAAATGAACTTATATCACTTATATGGTTAAAAAGCTTTTACAAAAGTGAATGACAAGTCATAGCATTTGGTTGCTGAACGCCCATTAATTCTAAAATTGTTGGAGCAATATCACCTAAAACACCATCTTGAATGCTTTTTAGTTGTTTGTCAACCAAAATAATCGGCACTGGGTTTGTTGTGTGTGCTGTATTTGGAGATCCATCAGGATTGATCATTGTTTCGCAGTTTCCGTGATCTGCAATTACGATTGTAGTATAATCATTTGCAAGAGCAGCTTCGATAACTTGTTTTGCACAAGCGTCAACTGCTTCGCAAGCTTTAATTGCAGCTTCCATAATTCCAGTATGGCCAACCATGTCTCCGTTTGCGAAGTTTAAGCAAACAAAATCAACTTCACCTTTGTTCAATTCAGGAACAAGAGCATCAGCTAGTTCGTAAGCGCTCATTTCTGGTTTTAAATCATAAGTAGCTACTTTTGGAGAATTTCTTAAGATTCTAGATTCACCTTCAAAAGGAGTTTCTCTACCGCCAGAAAAGAAAAATGTTACGTGAGGATATTTCTCAGTTTCAGCAATTCTGATTTGTTTTTTACCAGCTTTTTCTAAAACTTCACCAAGAGTTTCGGTAATATTATCTTTATTATAAACCACTTTCACATTTTGGTATGTTTCGTCGTAGTTTGTCAAGGTTACATAATACAATTTTAGTTTATGCATATTTTGTTCGTGGAAATCCTGTTGCGAAAGTGCTTCAGTCAGTTCACGACCTCTGTCTGTTCTAAAGTTAAAGAAGATTACAACATCATCTTCAACAATTGTAGCAAGAGGTTTTGCATTTTCATCAACGATAACAACTGGCTCGATAAATTCGTCTGTAACATCTTTTTCATAACTTGAAAGGACACTTGCAACAGCATTTGTTGATGGAGTTCCAACGCCGTTAACCACAAGATCATAAGCTAGTTTTACACGTTCCCAACGTTTGTCGCGATCCATTGCATAGTATCTACCAATGATAGAAGCGATTTTTACAGGAGTATCTTTAATATAATCTTCAAGATCATGAATGTATTTTGCTCCAGATTTTGGATCAACGTCACGTCCGTCTGTAAAAGCGTGAACATATACTTGATCTAAACCATATTCTTGAGAAGCATCGATTAATCCGCGAAGGTGTGAAGTATGTGAGTGAACACCACCATCTGAAACTAATCCTAAAAAGTGTACTTTTTTATTATTTGCTTTAGCATAATTAAACGCGTCAATTAAAACTTGTTCTGTTGCTAATGTTTTATGTTCTACCGCTAAGTTAATTTTAGCTAAATCCTGGTATACAATTCTTCCGGCACCAAGATTCATATGTCCAACTTCACTATTTCCCATTTGACCTTCAGGTAAACCAACATTTAAACCATCAGTTCTAAGTTGAGCACTTGGGTAGTTTTTGTAAAGACTGTTTATAAAAGGAACATTTGCATTGTCTATTGCAGATACTTTAGGGTCAGGAGATTTTCCCCAACCATCTAAAATCATAAGGATAACTTTTTTGTTCATTACTTTTTTGTTTTCTACAAAGATAAGGCATTTATAAACTTTGCGGGAACAGAACAGAACATTTATGTTTAATAAAATGAAGTTTGATAAAAAATATTAATTTAATTATAGAAGCCTTTATTTTTTAAAATTAATTCACGCGAAGTCCTATTTCAGACTTTATTTTTGATGGACAATATTATTCAACAAAATGATATAAGCTTAAACAAAGTCTTTTAAATTAGAGAATTATCAGCTCATTTTGTTGTATTTAATCAAGTTTTCGTTTCAAGATTTCCACTTTTTGATGTTTTTTTAAGAAAACGGACTAAAATGTTATGATTTTTAGCGTAAGATAAAATCTTACATAAATCGCATTTTTATGTTAATAATGTTAAAGTTTAAACAAAAAAGGCCTGAAAATCAGGCTTGTATTTTGCAGGGAGTGAATTTTTTATACTTTTGCGATACCCAAATTTTTGTTTAACCTAAAGAAATTCAATGATTTACAAGATTTATCCACTATTCGTGTTTTTGCTATTGTCTTTTGGAAAAGACTCAAAAACCACTACAGACCTTAAAAAGAACGTTACTGTAAAATCGATTGCTAAAGTAGAAAAAGTTACAGTTGATTCTAAAATCGAAAGTGTTTATAATGCCTTGAATGCTAACAACTTTAAGATGCCAGAATTTAAAACTTTTACAGAAGCTTTAAAAGGATTTTATTTGTTGAAAGAAAGAGGAGTTGTTAAGAAAAATATTTTGACACTTATTGATTTCAGTTTATCATCAAACACAAAACGTTTGTGGGTGATTGATTTGACAACCAACACTATTTTGTTTAATTCTCTTGTGGCGCATGGTAGAAATACTGGAGAAGAATTTGCTACAGCATTTTCAAACTTAAACTCTTCATTTAAAAGTAGTTTAGGGTTTTATGCTACAGGTGAAATTTACCAAGGAAAACATGGCGCTTCATTGCGTTTAGATGGCTTGGAAAATGGTGTAAACGACAATGCACGCCAAAGAGGTGTTGTAATGCATGGTGCAGATTATGTTTCTGAATCTTTTATCAGAGATCATAAAAGATTAGGCAGAAGTCAAGGATGTCCTGCTTTACCAGTTGAATTGACTGATGAAATAATTCAAGTTATTAAAGATAAATCGTGTTTATATATTTATCACCCATCAAGAAGTTTTACGATGGAGGAGAGGCTAATCTCTTAGTTTAGCATATAAATCCGAATCTAAATTATAAATATCAGCTCTGAATAGGAGCTGATTTTTTTTGCTCCATGCTGTCCAATACCATTGATATAAAGAATATTTTTTGGTGATTTTAAAGCTCATTGTTTTTTTAGAAGCAATAATAGTATCAATTCTATCTTGAGGCCAGTTTCCATCAACATCTAAAATATGTTGTGCCAATTCTAGCGGATTTTCAACACGCACACATCCTGAACTCATAGAACGATTGTTTCTTCCAAAAATATTACGATGATTCGTATCATGAAGATAAACACTGTGATGATTTGGAAATAGAATTTTCATTAAACCTAGAGAATTGTAATATCCTGGACTTTGTACATAGCGATAATTGTTTGGTTTTTTTTCATTCCATGAAAGAGGATCAACAACATTACCAGATGTGTCGTAAATGGTGATATTTTTCTTGGCCAGATAATTTCGGTTTCGTTTCATTGCTGGAACAACATCTTCTTTCAGGATTGTTGGAGGAACAGTCCATGTCGGATTAAAAACAACTGTTTTTAAAAAAGAAGTAATAATAGGAGTTCTTCTTTTGCTCGTTCCAACCACAACATTTCTAACCAAAGTCGTATCTTGGTTTTCTACAACATTCAAACTGTAATCTGGAATATTGATAATGAAATAATTTTCGGCTAATTCGTTCGGATACCATCTCCAACGCTCCAAATTAGCAATAATCTGATTTTTTCTTTTCTCTTTAGAATAATTCAAAGCGTTAATTGTTCCAACGCCAATAACTCCGTCAGAAGCTAAACCATGTCTTTCTTGAAATCGTTTAACGGCTTCAAATGTCTTTTGGTTGTATATCTTTGTAAGGCTGTCTTTTCCAGACATATCATTCCAGTATAAAAGTCTTTTTTTGATGTTTATTAACGCCGAGTTTGTATCGTTTAAAACAATTTTGTCTGTAGATTTAATACTTTCAATATCTTCGTCTGGAAAAGTATTTATGATTTCCAATGCTTTCAAAAGCTCTTTGTACGTTTGTGTTTTAGGCTGAACGTTTTCGACAATGCTATCTAATTTGTTTTTATTGAAAGCTTTAATCAGTATATTATTTACATCAAATGTCTTTTCTTCCAAATCCCAATTTCCATAAAGTTTCTTCGGGTCTAGTTTTCCTTTATATAAATGATTGAGATATTTTTCGAAATTATAAGTTAGTAATATATCATAAGTTGCTAAATCAGAATCACTAAGCGAGCTGATTTTGCTTTCGAACTTTCTTAACTGAGAAGCTTTATAATCTTCTGGTTCTAAACCTAGTTTGTCTGAGTTTTCTAATTGGGTTAAGATGTATTTTCTTTTTTCAAGATTTCCCCAAACAGTCTTATTCTCAGATGCTAGATAAAATTGTTTTAAAGTTTCACTCTTAAAAGTGCTTAAAGTTGCGGTGTCAACATCAACTTTTCTCTCATCTGTAAGTAGGATTGCTGGCACCGTTTTTTTGGTGGCAGGAGCGGGTTTTGGAGCTTCTTTTTTACAGCTCACAAAAATGCATATTACTACTAAAGAGTAAAGTTTTTTCATAGGTTATAATTTTTTAAACATCAAATAATGTTCGCCAACGTCTTTAATATCAAATGGATCACCCAGGGGTTGGTAATTCATTTTTTGATAAAAACCGACAGCGGCTGTTCTGGCGTTAAACCAAATTAAATCGACTTTGTGTTCATTGCAGTAGGTTTCGCAATGTTTAACTAAAGCTTCTCCAAACCCTTTTTTCTGATGGGTTTCTAAAATAGCCATTCCTCGGATTTGGGCTTGATTTGGCTCGGCAAATATAGGATTGATTTTATCGAATAACGAAATAATTCCTGTTAAATTTTCATCATCAAATAAGCCGAAATGATGCGTTGTTTCTAGATCGTCTCCTTCGAAGATGCAACTTTCGATTGGTTTTCCTTTTCTTAAAACAGGTTGGCGAACAACATAAGTCTCTTTTGATGTAATTTCTTTGATTGTAATCATGATTTTTTTTAAAAATATTCAATTTATAACTTTTTAATTTTAAATAAGTTATAAATTATTGTTGTTTTTTATTGATTTTTTTTGCCAAAAAGCTTGTTTTGAACTTAACTTTCTTTCTATATTTGCACCACCAATGCGAAAGTAGCTCAGTTGGTAGAGCTCCAGCCTTCCAAGCTGGTTGTCGCGAGTTCGAGCCTCGTCTTTCGCTCTAAAAAATCTAAACATTATTTGTTTCGATTTTTAGTCAAAAATAAATATTTTTTGATTTTTATTTGTTTTAAAAATTAATTTATTTATTTTTGCACCCTGTTAATGCGAAAGTAGCTCAGTTGGTAGAGCTCCAGCCTTCCAAGCTGGTTGTCGCGAGTTCGAGCCTCGTCTTTCGCTCTTTAAAAGCCTCAAACATTGTTTGAGGCTTTTTTGTTTTTTGTTTGTTTTAAACCATATAAGTGATATAAGAAATTGTAAGTTTTTTTAAGCTTAGATTTAAATGAACTTACATCACTTATATGGTTTGATAATTATTTCAGATTGCTTAGGTCACTTTCTGTTTCTAATTCTAGTGGCTCTTGATTTTGTCTGAATAAACGAGCTTTCAAGTCTCCTTTTAAAGTGATTTTATCTCCTTTTACTTCCAGCCAGCTTCCTTCTCTTAAGCCTAAAACAGGAATTGTATTAAACGCATGAAATTCTTTAATTCTTGTTTCGCGTGTTTCTCCCATGTGTTTAGATTGTAAGTCGGCATCTAAATAATGCGGATTTAAATTGAAGGGAATTAATCCTAATGTCTGGAAACTTGGCGGGTAAATAATAGGCATGTCGTTAGTAGTTTGCATTGATAGTCCGCAAATATTACTTCCTGCACTCGATCCAAGGTATGGTGTTCCATTTTTTACAGTTTCAGAAATTAACTGCATAATGTTGTTTTTGTAAAGCTGAGTGACCAATAAAAAAGTATTTCCGCCTCCTGTAAAAATTCCTTCAGCATTTTTTACTGCGTCTTCTGCATTTTCAAATTCATGAATTCCCTTTACTTTTATATTGATTTTAGAAAATGCTTCTGCTGCTTTTTGGGTGTATTCGTCGTGTGATATTCCACTAGGACGTGCGTAAGGAATAAATAATATGGTTTTGCAGTTTTTGAAATGCGATTGTAAAATAGGTAAAATATATTCTAAATAATTGCCTCCATGTAAAGTTGAGGTGCTAGCAATAATAATACTTTTCATGATTTTTTTAACTCAAATTTTGATGTATAAAGATATTAAAAACTCTTTTTTGTGAATGTTTTTTTGAGATTTTAATTAACATATTTTTACCAACTCATTAGTATTAAATTTGGATGAGATTAGGATATTTTTACCGTTTTAAGAATATTTTTAAATTATCTTGTTTTGTTTCAAAAAATCACGTGTTTTTTAGTTGTTATGATAGGTCAGACATGTTTGTCTCAAACTCAGGATCGTTCTGTATTGAACGGTAAAGTAGTTTCGAATACTTCAAATATGGAAGGCGTCTATGTAATTAACGCTCAAACAGAAGAAACGGTTACTACAGATGTTTCTGGAGCTTTTTCTATTTCAGCAAAAGCAGATGATGTATTGGTTTTTTCGTCAATTAATTTTAAGGAGAAAAGGATTATGCTGAAATCGGAAGATTTTCTAAATATTAATTTTTCTGTAAAACTTACTATGGTGATGCATGAGTTACAAGAAGTTGTGATTAAGAGATATGATAATATTAATGCGGAAAATTTGGGAATAATTCCGAATGGGCAAAAGAAATATACTGCAGCAGAAAGAAAATTGGAGACAGCAACTGCTTTAAACGCTACAGCAAATGCCGGAACTATGGCAGGCGGATCTGTTTCTGCCGATCCTTTGTTGAATTTTTTCTCAGGAAGAACTGCCATGCTCAAAAAGGAAGTTGCCGTAGAGAAAAAGGAGTTTTTTATGAGGCTTTTGGAGAATATGTTTAGTTTGGATCATTTTATTGACCGTTTGAAAATTCCAGCTGAATATGTCAAAGGCTTTGAATATTATGCTGTAGAAAATGAAAAATTTACAGTGATTTTAAATTCTAAAAATAAAACTTCAACAGAATTTCTTTTAGGAGAATTGGCGGTTAAGTATAAAGAAATTATTGCGAGTGAGAATAAGTAAAT
>NZ_DASWYK010000061.1:0-24208 GCF_036405015.1 Flavobacterium sp.
ATATCCATTGCCCTATGAGATAAATTAGTTCCTAAATTAAAATAATCTATCATCCGAACAAATTCTGTTCTATTTTTACTGTTAATAATATCTTTTAAATTAAATTTTGACAATAGGCACAATGCTTTATATTAAAAATTAACTTGAAAATTAAGAGGGTTTACATTTTTTGTATAATTGACTTTCAACAATGATCTTTTAAAATAGAAGTCATATTTTTCTGAATTATCTATAAAAACATTATTATCAGAATAATCAAAAAAAATTACTTTTTCATTAACATGAAGAACTGCTCCACCAGTCATTATCTTATTGTTAAAAACAATATTAAAATCTAAATTTTGTTCTTCGCAGTAATACATTACCGAGTAAATCAGCATATTATGATGAGAAGTCCAATTCGATAATTCCAGTTTCATTTAATTAGGTCATTTTGTTTGTGTAAAAATCAACATTTTGACGTACAATGTTTTCAAGTTCATATTTTTTACATGCAAAATTCCGGGCTTTTTCGGCCATTACTTTTGCTTTATCTACATTAGAAAATGCCCAAATAATTTTTTCAGCAATATCTTTTGGATTATAAGGATCGCATAAAAGTCCTGTAACAAAATCTTCAATTGCTTCTGGTCCAGGGCCAAATTTAGTAAAAACAACAACTTTCTGCATCGCCATGGCTTCTGGAGCTACCAAACCTTGCGTTTCCATATGTGATGGAAAAACACATACTGAAGCCTGTGCATATACTTTCGGAATATTATTATATGAAATTAATCCGTGAAAATGAATATCGTTTGCTAATTCTCCTAATTGTGGTATTTCTTTTTCTTTCAGCATTTCTATATAGGAACTCCCATTTGAAAAAAACCAATCTCGACCATAAATCTCAAGAGTTGCATCTGGAAATTGTTTTTTCACAAAAGGAAAAGATTGAATTAATTGACGCACTCCTTTCTTTTCGCAAACTGTACCTGCAAAAACAATTCTGTTTTTGTATATTTCTGTACTTTCTTTTGGCTTAAAAAAATCTGTATCTACAGGATTACTTATATAGGCAATTGGCTTATTATCATAACTTAAATATTTCTCGGTATGATTTTTAACATAATGAGAAACTGCAATAAAAGCATCACTCTTTCTAAAAGATCTTCTTTCCTGAAAACCTTTCCATTTATTAATTTTCCTTTTCTCGCTTTCTGCAAAAAAATGATGTCCACCATGAAGCCTAATAATATATTTTACAGCTTTTATTTTGGATAAAAAAGCAAAACCAAGCTCAGAAGATTCAATAATCTGAATTGGATTTTGTCGATGTATTTCCTTAATTTTTGAATTGATTGCCTTGGAATTAAAAAACCACGAAAATCCTTTTATAGTAGTTCGCTTTAATCTGTAAACATTTACGCCTTCAACATTTTGAATTTCAGTTTCTTCAGTGTAATTAATTCCTACTACAGAAATAGTATGTCCGTTTTTGACCAATGCAGTAGCCAGTGTCTTAACAAAACTGCCAATTCCGCCATGTGGAAATCCTTCTTTTGGATATTCATTAGTTAAGAAACAAATATGCATTATGAATTGATTTTAATTGCGTGTTGTATTTTAGTAGAAGAACTGTTATAATCTTCTAACACAACCTCTTTCCATTTGATCATTGTAGGACTGCAACTTTTCTTAAAAGAAATTTTACTAACTATTTCCTCTTTATTGTTTAACCAAACAACAGCGTCTGGATCTGGCATACTTTTAAAATGCTGATAGCTATAAATTGTTTTCACAGACCAATTATATACTGTTTTATCTTTCTGATCGTAATTAATGAAGACACATGGTTTATTAAACATTGCAAAATCAAAAGCCATCGTCGAACCAACATTTACAACAATATCAGAGTAGAAGGCTGTACTGACCAATAATTTGACATCTTCAAGAGTAGGATAAACCGAATTCCATTCACTAGATTTACTAAAATACCATAATGGTGGTACTTCTTTAATTAAATCTTTATACTGACTAACAACATCATCAAATCTACCTGAAAAATCAACTGGACAACGTCTTAATAAAATTTGATATTCATGTTGTAAACCAGCTTTTGTAATTTCTTCAGCTATATCTTTTAAATATTTTGGATCATCTGGAGAAGTTTTAGTATCATCACCAGAAAAACAAATAATCTTTTTATTTGGGTCTAAATTATACTGCTGATAAAAAACTTCTTTACTAATTATATTTTTAACATCATCATAAAACTCAAATTGGGGAGTTCCAGTGACATTAATCTGATTTGAGTCAATTTCAGGATAAAATAAATTTAGCTCCTTCTTCATGTATTCTGACCACACGAAATAAGTATCAGCCTTTAAAGCCATTCGGGCCTTTGGCAAATTGTCCCAAGAATAAATTACAGTTGTTGTTTTAATTCCTAAATCAGTTGCTGCAGCAAATATTGTAGCGGCATTTAAAGCTCTTTGATGTGAGCAAAAAACTACATTAGGTTCAGTTTTCTTTAAAATATCTTTCACCTGATCATAAAAAGAATTTTTACGAATAGCTTTCTGATATTTTTTTTCCAGATTTAAAATACTGGAATATTGTTTAAAAAACGGAGCTAAAAACTCAATTGTTTTATAAAATACTTTTTTTGAAAATGTTTTTTGATTCCAATTCCAATTCGTCAATAAAGTTGGATTATTGACTTTTGAGTTATTATAATGCAGTCTTGCAAGACAAATTAACTCTCTCAAGAATTTCTCTTTTACAGATTCTTGATATTTAGGAATTTCAACCTCCTGATTTAATGAAGTGTTTTGTTGTATTGCTTGAATCGTTTCAGGATCGAAATTATGAAACAGAATCAAATCTTCATTTAAATGGTTAAAGACATTCGAATACAGATAATTCCGAATTCCCACTCCATCTGGAAATAACAACAAAATTTTACTTTTCTCCATTACCTTTTGTTTCAAAAAAATCTTCTAATATTCTGGCTGTAAAAATCTTAGCTCCTGCATCGCTCATATGTCCGCAAGATGCAAAATATTTATCTTCTACAACCACATTTTCATAATTATGAATTTCTGGATATGCTTTTTTTACCTTATCAAAATAATTCATCCCTTTAACATTTTCGCACATGGGAGTCATAATTGCAATAAAATTTATATTATGTTTTTTACAAAGACTTTTTATTTCTTCATAGTATTTATTATGTGGCAATGGATTTAAATTGACAATATTGTTTTTCATATTGCCATTTTTATGTTTTTGCAAAGGATAATATCCCAAATTATCTAGAGCGTTAGTTTTTTCGTTTAAAGCAATTTTGTAAACTTCCCTAAAACCAATTTTCCCATCATACTTTACATATCTGTAAAATGGAATATAATACAATTCGTTAAAATTTTCTTGAGAAACAAAATGCTCTTTTATAGTTTCAGAATTATGAATGTATGGTAAAAATTTTGCTGAGACTCCATCAGATTCCTTATCGTTAGAAAGATTCAAATCGGCTTCGAGTATTATATTTTTTATTTGGTAATTTCTTTCGAGCATTAATTTCAACATCAACGATGCTTCGAATAAATGTCCTCCACTCATTCCGTAATTAAATGTTTTTAATCCTTTGTCTTCAAACATTTGTGTTACAAAATGATTGTTTGCTCTAGAAGATCCCAGAATAACAACATCGTATTTCTGAGAATTGGAATTAAAAACGCTCTCAATTTTCCCTCTTTCATGAGATTGCATAAAGACATAAGTGTAGATTCCATCTAAAAGAAATGCTATTAACACAGTCATAAAAACAATAGCCGCTGTATAAATTAAAAATTTCTTCATTAAAACTGAAAGTATATAAATTCTTTATAATCTGAAAAAGTTCCAAAAGCCATTATGGCTAAAATGGCTAAAGCTATTTTTAACATGCTCATTTTTCCTGAAAGTGGTTCTATTTTTGAACGATTATTCCATTCTATTAAAACAAAAACCACGATCATTAGTAACAATTCATAACTATAACGTTCGTTATCCAGATATTGAAAACTAAAATCTTTACTTGTTATAATGCGTTTTAGATACAAAACGGCATCTGTTATTGTTCTTGCTCTAAAAAAGACCCAAGCTATACAGGTCAATAAGAATGTATAGAATATACTTGCTAATACTTTTATAGAATCAAAATTAAATTTCAACCGAAATGTATCCATATTGTTTCGATTACTGTTTGATAAAAGTAAGGGTAGAAAGTATATAGCATTTATAAATCCCCAGGCAATGTATGTCCAATTTGCTCCATGCCAAAAACCGCTGACTACAAAAATGATAAATGTATTTCTGATTTTCATTAACAATCCGCCTTTACTTCCTCCTAAAGGAATATATAAATAATCCCTAAACCAGGAAGAAAGTGAAATGTGCCATCGACGCCAAAACTCAGCTATATCTCTTGAAAAATATGGATAATTGAAGTTTCGCAACAAGTCTAAACCAAACAATTTTGAAACTCCTAAAGCAATATCCGAATATCCTGAGAAATCTCCATAAATCTGAAATGCAAAATATATTGCGCCCATAATAAGCGAAAAAGAATTCATCGAAGTATAGTGATCAAAAATAGCATTGGCATAAGTAGCGCAGGTATCTGCAATAACCACTTTTTTGACTAATCCCCAAACTATTTGATAAACTCCTTCTTTAGCAGTCTGAAAATTAAATTCTCTTTTTACTTTTACTTGTGGCAATAAATGTGTTGCTCTTTCTATTGGTCCTGCTACTAAAAGCGGAAAATAACTAACAAAAAGAGAATAATCAACGAAATTGTATTCGGCTTTTATACGTTTATAATAGATATCAATTACATATGATAATCCATGAAAAGTATAAAATGAAATTCCCACTGGCAGAATCACATTTAAAAGTATTGGGCTTGCTTTAAATCCTACTGAAGTCAATAATTCTGCAAAAGAAGACGCAAAGAAATTGTAATATTTAAATACACCTAAAAAGCCAAGATTTACAGTAATACTAAGCCAAAACCAAAATTTTCGACTTTTTTCTGATTTGCCTTTTTCAATCTGAATTCCAGTGTAATAATCTAAAAAAGTTGAAAAAACCAACAAGAATAAAAATCGCCAGTCCCAGCACGAGTAGAAATAATAGCTTGCAATAATCAGTAAAGCATTTTGTGTGCTTTTGTTTTTATTAAAAACAAACCAATACAAAAAGAATACTATTGGTAGAAAAATAGCGAAAGCTATAGAATTAAAAAACATAAATATTTTAAAGTGTCATTGATAAAATAAGATACTTATATATCTCTAAATTGTTTTTGGTGATTGAGCTGCCAAATTTCGTTTTTCTTTAATGATTGTAGAAATAATTCGCTGCTATCTCCAGATCCAAAATCATTATTGGAAGTATTAATTTTATGAGAATCTATTTTTGAAAGGGCTTCATTTATATTTTCTTTCGAATAATCAACATTCACAATATCTGCATGAACAGCCCTATTTTGCTGACGTGTTCCAATATTTATAATTGGAATTCCGTAATATGGAGCCTCACGAATTCCGGCGCTGCTATTACCGATTATGAATTGGGTATTTTTCAATAAGGTTAAAAAATACTCAAATCGAAGTGAAGGAAAAACTCTAAATCTATTATTATTTTCTAATCTTTTAAATTCGTCCAAAATAAATTGACTTCCTAAATCATTATTTGGATAAATAACAACATAATTATGATTGTCACTTAATAAACACTCGACAAAATCAGTCGCATATTTTTTCATCGAAACAAATTCTGTAGTTACTGGATGAAACATTACAACTGCATAATTTGCGAATGGAATTTCATAATATTTTTTTACTGTTTCTAAAGACGGTAGATTTTCTGAAAACATAATATCTATATCTGGAGAACCAATTGTAAATATAGATTCTTCAACCTCTCCCATTTGAAGCAATCTTTTCGCCGCTTCTTTGTTCGAAACAAAATGAATATGACTTAACTTACTAACACTATGACGAATGAGTTCATCTACAGTTCCTGAAATTTCTCCTCCTTCAATATGAGCCACTAGAATATTATTTAAAGATCCGACTATAGCGCCAGCCAAAGTCTCGACACGATCACCATGAACCACAATCATATCTGGGTTTATTTCTTTAGAATAGTTAGAAAGCCCTTCAATGGTTTTTGCCAATGTCAAATCCATTGTAGTTTCATGGGTATGATTTTCGAATGTAAATACATTTTTAAAATTACAACGTTCAATTTCTATCAGAGTGTAACCATATACTTCCTGAAGATGCATACCAGTTACAAAAACAAAAACCTCAAATTCTGACTCTTTTTCAAGGGTTTGAATCAAGGATTTTATTTTACCAAAATCTGCACGTGTTCCTGTTAAGAAAAGGATTTTTCTAGGAGAACTACTCAAAATCAGTAAAATCTAATTGTTCGTCATTTTCAATATCTCGTGATGCAGTTTTACCAATTAAATCATTAAAATGTTCGGCCAAAATTTTACCTGTACCCGGTCTTTTTACCCAAATATTTTCTTTAGATAAAACTTCGCCTTTTTTTATTGGTTTAATAGTACAAACTGTTGCAAAAGCAAAATCAATAGTAACTTGTTCTTCGAGAGCAGGTTTTTTAGTTCCGCCTCTCATCAAAGCAATTTCAGCACTTGATACAATAAGTTCTGCACACGCTTTTTCATCCATACTGCAGATAATATCTGGCCCTTGTCTCTGCATATGATCTGTAAAATGTCTTTCTAAAATGCTAGCTCCCAAAGCAACCGCTCCTAAACAAGCATTATTGTTCAATGTATGATCGCTTAACCCAAATACTTTGTCTGGAAAAGCTTCATGCAATTCTGTCATTGCTCCAAAACGCACTAAGTGAATCGGTGTGGGATAAAGATTTGTAGTGTGTAATAAAACAACAGGCACATTATATTTATCAAAAATAGCCACCGCTTTTTGAATACTCTCAATTGTATTCATACCTGTACTTAAAATTACAGGTTTCCCAAAAGAAGCAATATGTTCTAGAAGCGGATAATTATTACATTCTCCCGAACCAATTTTATAAGCTGGAATATCAAACTTTTTTAATCTTTCGGCTGCTGCCCTAGAAAATGGAGTAGAAATAAAAATCATTCCTTTACTTTCTACATAATTCTTTAATTCTAATTCTTCCTCTTCATTTAAAGAACACCTTTCCATAATTTCATAGATAGAAACATCTGCATTTCCTGGAATTACTTTTTTAGCAGCTCCCGACATTTCATCTTCAACTATATGAGTTTGGTGTTTTACAACCTCAACACCTGCTCTTTGAGCTGCATCAACCATTTCTTTGGCTACTTGTAAAGAACCTTCATGATTAATTCCGATTTCGGCAATAACCAAAGGTGGAAAATCTGGCCCAACTTTACGGCCTGCGATTTCAATATGTGGATTCATTAAATTCTTGATTTTTTGGGGTTACTTCTTTTGATAAAGATATCTTGCGTAATCTAAATCGTCTGGATTATCAATATCTACCTGCGCAAAAATATGATTTACTTCGAAAGGAAAAGCATTTTCTGAAATAATTATATTTTCACAAATTAAAGCCGCTCTTGTAATGTACAACAATCCATTTTCTGAGAAAAGCGGTTCTAAATCTTGGCTTCTCTGACCTATTGAATAATTAAAAGGTTTAAATCTATTATTTTCGATCTTTCCAAATTTTTGATGATTTCTTGAAACGGTAAATAAACTATCGAAGTTATTGTCTTTAAACATTGCAAAAGCTTCTTTTAGCAAGTTTTTTGGTCGAAATGGATTTGTTGCTTGTAATAAAACAACATTTTCTACATCAGATTCAATTGATTCCAAAACATGTTTTAAAGCTGAGACTGTTGGCTCCAAATCTCCTGAAATTGATTCTGGTCTATCAATAACTTTTGCTCCAAATTGGAGAGCTATATTTTTTATTTCTGAATTATCTGTAGATACATAAACTTCATCTATTAAATCCTTATTTTCCTGAGCATATAATATAGAATGAGCAAGTAATGGAAATTCTCCCAAAAGCTGAATATTCTTTTCTGGAAGGCGTTTTGAACCGCCTCGAGCTGGAATTATGGCGATAGTTTTCATTATTTTATTGTAGTTTATGTTCTAAAGATATTCTTTTGATCTTCAATCTTTCCTGAATTGGTTTCTCAACATAAAGATATAATACAGAAGATATTATTATTAAAATTATAAGTTGTAATAAAAACACAACCGTGACATCATTTATATGCAAATATTTTTTAATGGTGTAAGCGCTAAATAGTGAATAAACAGGAAATTGCAATATGTATATTGCATAACTAATTTCACCTAAAAAGACAAAGCTTTTTTTCTTGAATATTCTACTTATAAATCCAGTATTCAAAGAAATTACAATTATTAAAGGAATAAAAAGAACTGCTAATAATCCGTTATGAAAATTTATTGAAGATTTAAGAGCAAAGAAAATCAGTACTGTTAATATTAAAATAGGCACATCATAATTTCCTTTTTTATTTTGAAGTTTATGTACAAAAATAAATCCTGCTAGATTTCCTATAAAAAACTCATTTAGATGCATTATCGGAGAATACATTAAAAAATCTTTCAAATTGCTTTCTTGTTCATAAGTTGAGAAAAGAGATAGAAATACAATTTGACTCACAATCCAGAATCCAATAATAAGCACCGCTATTTTTTCGATTTTTACTTTTTTAAAGATCCTATTAAAAATAAAAGGAAAAAGGATATAAAAAATCAATTCTACAGAAAGTGACCACCCTGGCGGATTACAACTAAGAACATAACCAGGTATCCAGGCTTGAATCATAAAAATATTAAAAATCAATCCTGTTAAATCAATATTTTTAGTTCGAATTTGTAAAAAAAGAACAATAAGTATGGCTAAAAAATACAACGGATAAATTCGAGCAAATCTGTTTCTCAAATAATCTCTAGCAGAAAGAGAAGTTTTATTACCATAAGCCAGCATCATTACAAAACCTGATAATATAAAAAAGTAACTAACACAAACATCTGCATTAAAAAATAAAGATCTAACGATATCATTATTGAAGAGAAAACTTTTTTTGCCAAAATGAAAAATCACAATAGAGATTGCCGCCAGAAATCTGGTAAATGTTAATTGTTCTATTTTCATTTTCTTATTGTCATTTGTAATCGAAATTTTGCTTCTTCAATAATTGTATTCATACCGTTTCTCCATGATTCGATAGAATATAAATCTTTATTTATTGCTGTAACTTCAAACTTATTCTCCAAAAAATCGTTCATTGCATCAACCCATTCTGAAACAAAATGCGGATTTTCTATTAACGTGCCCAATTTCCCAAATTGTAAAACTTCTGGAACCCCTCCAAGAGCAGATGCAATACAGTAATTACCACAATGTAAGGCTTCTATTAAACTAAGTCCAAAACCTTCTTGCCAGAGCGTAGGAAAAAGATAACAATCTGATGCCTGAAGATACTGAGGTAAGTCATGATTTGGAATTCTTCCTAAAAACCTTACTCCATCAATATTTTCAGTTCTTTCGCATCCTATAACCAGCAAAACAACGTCTTGTCTCGATTCATAGATTTTTCTCCACGCTTCTAAAACGATATGCAGTCCTTTCTTTGGTCTGTCTTGTGAACACCAAACAAAAACTTTTTTATTTTCTAAATCTAATTTTCTTCTTAAATTTTCTTTGTCAAAAACAGTAGCTTTTACAAACTTCGTAGTGTCAATTCCGTTATGAAGAACAGAAAAATGACATGGTAGAACATTAATCGTCCTTTTAAATTCTTTATAGCTGTCGTGGGTCAGGACAATTAATTCATCAATCAATTCATAAAAATCAATACCCGAATTTACTTTTGTGTAGGGAGAAAAACCATGATAAAAAAACTGTATGTAACAATTGTTTCGAATTTGTTTTGAAATTAAATAATCATGAAGTGGTTTGACCAAACCGTAATTATCCACAATCTGAATTATATATTTTCTATCTGACTTAACAATCTTAGTTAAGCCCTTAAAATATTCCTGTTTTTTTTTCTTAAAAATTTTACTCTGTAGCTTTGTAAAAAAAGAGATGCTTGTAAAATTATATTCTACAGAGTTGTATTTTTTTTCTGGCTTAGGACAAATGACATAATTAATCTTATGATCCTTTTCGAGGTAATCATTATACAAAGTTGTCCAACTTCCCATTTTTGAATATGGAAGTGGTACCTGAGAAATTAATATGACCTCTATTAAATCCTTCATTTTTTATTTGTAATTTATTGCTTCCTCGTTTGAAAGTCCTTTATATTTAATACAATATTTCCAGATTTTTTTTTGAGTTATGATTTTTGAAAATAGTTTATTTTTAATAAAAAGCTCCCATTTTGAAAACCTCACTTTTTTCAAAATAATTGGTTTATCTACCGAGAAATCATTTGGCAATAATACATCTAGAGTTTCTTTCATCCATTTTTCTTCTACATTCCCAAGATGATAGGCAAAGTTGTCTTCTGTAGAAAGCCTCCACATTCCTTTTTCAATTACAGGAGTATCTAGTAATTTACTTTCGCTGTTTCCTCCCAACATGAAATTCGAATATTTTAAATTATTATTTTCAAACACTTCCTTTCTATACGTTGTAACAAAATGTCCTGCTCCAACTACAGCTTTGGCATCTTTATTAGAAACCGTAAGATATTTTTCGAGGTGCGTTTGGTTGTAAAAATCCGGATTTCCAACACTCTTAGCGAATAAGTTTAAAGCTTTTGGATTTTTAACTTTTGAAAAGAAAAGAGATTTTGAAAAAAATAAATCAAACCAAATATTAGAAGTATGATTTTTTAGAGAACGCGAAGAAGGAGTTGGACAAACTGCTCCCGTTTTAGGGAAATTTTCAAACACTTTATACGTTTCTTCTTGCCAACTATTTAAAAAAAGCACATCGCAATCTGACACAGTTACGAAAGAAAAGTCATGTCCTGAAATACCTTTTAAAATGGCATTCAGTTTTCCTATATTAGTAGAATGAATAACTTCTTGTATTTTTCCTTTTTGATGTAATTCATTTAAATAATCAACTACATCTTGGCTGCTTCCATTGTTTACTAAAGTTACAAACGTTTTAGGATGGATTGTTTTGAACAACGATTCTAAACAATATTTTAGAATCTGGAAACTATCCTTAAAATATCCTTCACTATTAGGAATATAGACAGGAATAATTACCTGATGAAAAAACTCAATCGGCAACTGTACTTTATCTTTATTTGGATTAAAACCTACTCGCACTCTACAGATTAAAATAATTTTTTAAACAATACACAGGTCTAACATAAAAATCAAATTTATTGATAACAACTGGTTGATTCAAAAATATCTGATTCCACTTTTCTATTGCACTTTTCAATAATCGAATCGAAATCTTATATAAAACAAATGGATTTTTGATACCCATCATTTTAAAATTGTCATACATTTTCTTTTCAATTCCTATATATTTTTTTTGTTGCAATGACAATCTTTCTGGATTATCATATTCTCTATAAAAAGCTAATGGTTCATTAATGTAATGAATTTTATGTCGATAAAACATACGCTGATAAAAATCGACATCTTCTCCTACTTTAATACTTTCATCAAACATTAAATCTGGCTGAAAAACTTTTTTCCTTATTAACGGAGTTGGCGATTTAACTACCCAAACCCCTAATGCATTCCAAAAAACAAATCCAGAACGCTTATTAGCTTTATTATGAGTGGCACCGTATGTTTTTCCTGTAAGTTTACCATTCTGGTCTACCACAGCAACTGAAGAATGAACACAATCAACTAAAGGATTTTCTATCAATATTTTTACTTGTTTTTCAATTTTAGATTCTTCCCAAAAATCATCATCGTCTAAAAATGCAATAAATTCACCTTTTGCATGTTTAACTCCATAATTTCTGGCTGATGATAAGCCTCCATTTTCTTTGTATAAATAAGAGCAATTTGAAAATTTTTCACAAATAACAGCTGCATAATCTATATTCGAACCATCGTCAACAACTAAAATTTCAATACAATCATAAGTTTGATTATAGACACTTGAAATGGTTTCATGAAGATATTTTTCACGATTGTAAGTACTGATAATTACCGTAACTAATGGCTTTTTCATTTTTTAACTATATTTTTGACCCATCTTAAAGGAGCCAAAAAAAATGTTCCTATTTTAAACTCGAGAGAGTTCTTGTATTTTATCTCATTCCTTTTATTTCGCTGTGCTAAAGAAGTCAAAACATTTATCGTTTCTGAAAAATTTTCTCGATAAAGTTCAATATGTTTATTAAAAATGTAATTCAGATTTGTTTCTCTATGATACATTTTAGAGTCCTTAGACATAGACGTTTTTTTTTGCCTATAGTTAAATAAGTACTCTGGAATAATGTAAACATCATTGCATTTTTTGGTTAGGTTAATCCAGAATTCCCAATCCTCAAATCCATTTTTCATTTGTTCATCATAACCTCCTATTATTTGCCAGCACTTCCTTCTATATAGTGCAAATGAAACACAGTTATTTTCAAAAAGAAAATTTTTAACACCACCACCAATAGGCTCATGAAATGATATTATCTGATTTTCATTTATAAATATGTTACAATAACTTGAAACTACGCTTATTTTTTGATCATCATTTAAAATTTTTACTGCCTTTTGCAAAAAACTTTTATCAAATGTATCATCAGAATCAATGGTAAGAATATAAAGGCCTTTTGCTTTTTCTATACCCAAGTTTCTGGCAGCACTTAATCCTTTATTTTTCTGTGTAACAAGTTTAATTTTTTCATGGATTATTGTTGACAGGACTTTTTTCGTCTCTACGTCTGATCCATCATCAACGATAATAATTTCAAAGTCCTGAAAACTTTGATCCAAAACAGATTTTATAGTCTCCTGAATATAATTTTTATCATTATAACATGGAATTACGACACTAACTATTGGATTTTTATCTGTTATCATCTAAGAATTTTAATTTAGTACTTTAAAAATCTTTTCATTTTTTTTTTAGCGCTTTTTAATTTTATTTTTAGATAATATACTTTACCTAAATATGTCTTTGAAACAGGTTTTGTTTTTGAATGCAAAAGATCTTCAATCTTTGTTAAGATCTGTTTTCTTTCTGTAATCCAATCTTCTTTTTCATCTGCAAAAACAGGTTGGGAAATCATCTTCACACCTAAATCAAAATCTTGATCGATTTCAAGTAGTTTTTTAATTAATTCATCTTCAGAATTAAAATCATCATAATTTATAAATCTAGTAGTATTAAAATCTTTATGAACTTTTTTATTTCCCCAATAAATTGGTATACAATCTGTAAAAATGGGCTCTACAATTTTCTCGGTAGTATATCCGTCTTGTGATTCATTTTCAAAAGAAAAAACAAATTTATAATCTTTTATAAACTCTATTTTATCTTTTACTCTGCCTCCTACATTGTTCAAGACTTTTCCGCCAGAATCAACCTTTTTAATTTGAGATAACTTATTAAAAAAATCTATTCTTCTAGTTGCTTTGGGATTTGAAACAATCATACAGCAGAATTTTGTTTTTTGAGACCAAATTCTTCTGTATTCTTCGTCTGTTTTTTTACTTTCAAGTTTATTGATCATTTTATGATCGTCAATATACAAGAGATATAATGGTAATCTAAAGTGGTTCTTTCGTTCATTAAATCCAAAAGAAAATGCTAAATCACATGCTAAAAAATCAGGTTGTATATTTTCTCCTGTAAAAAAAATTTTTTTGCATTTATATTTTAAATGACCAAAACCAAAACAAGAATAGAAAATGAAATCTGGATTTACAGAATCGATTATGATGTTGTAATTTTCTGACAACAGATTATAAAAATAATTATTATTTTTAATTAAATCTGGCCAAAAATCTACAAAATCAATTTTTATATCTCTCATTTATTTTTATTAAGGAACTATAATCTAAATTATATTTTTTTACGGTTTTACCTCTAAGATGTCTCTCAATCTTTTTTTAGAAAATATCTTTATATAAACCCTAAAAAACAATGAAACTAACTTTCTCCCAAACCAAGTCGTTTCCATTTCTTTTAACATTTTAAAGCGATTTGAATTTACGAATCCTCTATTTTCAGTCAAATTTTCGTAATCTAGAATAAACCCATTAAAATACTCTTTCATTACTAAACTTCGTTCTTCAGAATAATCTTCTCTCGAACTTATTCCATCTAAATAAAATGTTGAAAGAGTTTCTTCAACCTTCAAATAAGTACAATTATGTTTGAATAAAGCTAAGATGAAAAATTTCCAATCTGAGACAATTTTGAAATCCTCATCATATAAACCTACAATATCAAACAATTGTCGTTTTATAAAAGTTGACGGATGTGGTAATGAACTTGTATATAAATCAGAAAAAAACAAATTGGTCGGCGATTTGGCTATTTTAGAAACTCCATTTCTTACCATTTGTAGATTAAAACAGATTAAGTCTTTCTCCGTTAGAAAATGATGATTTAATTCGAGTGCTTTTTCATTAAAGAAATGATCGCCGCTATTTAAGAAAAGTAAATATTCTCCTGTCGCCGCTTTTATGCCTTTATTCATTGCATTGTAAATCCCTGAGTCTTTTTCGCTTACCCAAAAATCTAAAAAATTTGTTTGAGATTCTAAATATTCTTTAGTACCATCTTCACTTCCTCCATCGATAACGATATATTCAAAAGCCTGCCAAGTCTGATTTTTCACACTTGTGACAGTTGCCATTAATCCTCCTAAATTATTATAATTGATTGTGATTATAGAAATCTTATACATTACATCTTTTTTAAACGTTCTCCAATAACAACCTCCTGCTACATCTCTAAAGTCTTCGGGACTTACCCCAAGAGAAAAAATACAAACTTTTTCTCATGATTTTAGAATATCTTATTTGTAAATATATTGATATTGTGCTTTAACGATATCTATTATTTATTGTGATATAAATTTATATATCATTAATAAATTTTATTGCTTCTGTTTTTCATGTTCAAGAAAAACTTTTCTTGATTTTAAAATCTTTTTTGTTGGTTTATGAAATGTTATCGAAGTCCTATTTAAGATTTCTAGAAAAGAAGCCAATTTCATACGGTTTTTTTCCAATAAAAATATCGTCAAAAGAGATACAATTTTAAAGAAAGACATTCTTTTTCTTTTCAATAATTTGATAATGAAATCATAGTGATTTATAGCAGTATGCGATTGAGCGAAACCTTGATTCAGTTTTTTATTGTATTCAATCGTTAATCGAAATTCTTCAATAAAGTGACTGAAAATTAAACGCTCATTATAATACAAATGTTTACCTACTATTAAATACCATTTACATATTTCAGAATCGTCGCCAGCTTGTAAATCAGATCCTTTTCTGCCAGTTAGAGAGCCGTTAAATCCTGCGTTATACAATGACTGTATTTCATTTTTTCTAACTACCATTCCAGAGCCCCATATATAACCTCTACTACTTACATCACCACTTTCTAAAGCCTGTACTCCCACAGCATAATCTCCCTGATATGTCGAAAACCAATCTGGAAATTCTACAGAACTAACAGCTATTCCTTTTCCTCCCAAAACACCAACTTCAGGATATTTTTTCATAAAGTCAAAAGCAATTTGCAAATAGTTTTCGTCTAACCAATTATCATCATCACAAAAAATAATCAATTCTCCTTTTGCATGATCTATTCCCTTTTTGCGTGCATGAGACAAACCAGGATCAGGTTCTGAAACTACTCTAAACTTAATATTAGACTGCAAATCTTCCCAAGTACTTTTAGCAAATTCAGATGTATGATCACTAGAATTATTATCTACTAGCAAAATTTCGTACTTAAGGTCTTGTTGCACATTTTGTCTTGCTAAGTGTTCTAAAGTTGGTTGCAACCGATCTGCACTATTATAGCAACACAATACAATTGTAATATGAAATTCTTCGAGTTCCATTAATAAAGTATAGTTTTAATATTTTTTAGCAAGAAAATTAAATTTTAGAGGATGTTATTTTTTTAATGATTCTTTAAGCGCTGACAATATTTTTCTAAAATATTTAAAGTTTAAGTTTTTTGATATTCCTTTCTCATACATAATTGTGAAACCTTTTCTATATTCTCCAGCTCTTAAAAACTTAAATTCATTGTACACAATCCAAGAACCTACCCATAAGTGTACCGCATAGCTTTCTTTTTGGATATACTCTTTATAATTTAAAATATCCTTTTTGTATTTAAATGGAAATGGGTAAAACACATTGACCGGGTAAATGGAAATATTTTTTAGTTGAATGAATTGATCAAAATCTTTATAAAAATTAAACTCATTTCTAAGAATATTAGTAATTTTTAAAGTTATAATAAAATCATTCCAGACAATTTCGTTGTTAAAATTTACTCGATTATAACTTATTAAGCATTTTTCTATAAATCCATTATACTTTATCGATCCAATAATACCACAACTAACAATATCATTCTGCTCAGCGCCAAAAAAACATTCGTTATCGAGGAAATCATTTAGAGATTTCAGAAGCATCATATCTGTATCCAAATAAATCCCACCGTACTCATATAAAACCTTTAATCTAATATAGTCTGATACGAAAGCCCATTTCTCTAATCTATATGCCTCTTTTACAAAAGGATGACTTAAATCAGAATTTTTCTCGTTCCATTGTATAATTTCATAATCTGGTAAATATTTTTTCCAAGATTTAATACAATCCCTAACCAATTTTGGTTTTCTTTTTTTACCAAACCAACAGTAGTGAATAATCTTAGGAATTACATTTCTATTTTCAATTTCCATCAGTTACTATTTTGCTTATTATTTGATGAATCTTTTTTAAAAATGTAATTCAAAATGGTATTAAGTAAATCTTTAAATTTCTTAAATCTTATTTGTAACGAAATTAATTTTAGAAAGAACCAATAACTATTTTTATCACTTTTTGCAATTGCTTCTTTCAAAAACACTTTATGTCTTTCTATAACAAAATTTCTAATCTGAATATTTTTTGTTACTGATTTTGGAAGTATTTTTAATTGTTTGTTTCGTGCTAAACATTCCGATTTTAATTCTTCAATATTGAAATGTTCAATTTGTTTTGATAAAGAGTGACTATGAAATCGATATCCAAAAACTGGTAAATCCAAAAATTTAATATTTATACTTTGGCAAATCATTCTAAGATTAAAATCCCAATCATCCAAATACCTAATTTGTTCATCAAACAATTCTTTTTGTTTCTCTAAAAAACTTCTTCTCCACATTGGACCAGAAACATAAAACGTAATATTTCCTACAAAGTAATCCTTTAAAACATTCCCTGATGATAATATTGTATTCTCAAATAATTTTAATCTAGATAAAGAATCAAATATTTCACATTTTGCAATAACACAATCAACATTGTCATTAAAATTTTTAAGTCTTAAATCTATAGCGTTTTCAAACAAGATATCATCGCTGTCAAACCAGTTTATAAAAACTCCTTTGCTTTTTTCAAATCCATAATTTCTACATGAATTAGGACCTTTTGTTTTATTTTGTGGTCTGATATAATACTGAAACCGATTATCTGACTCAAGAAATTTTTGCAAAACTTCTTTTGTATTATCAGTTGAACCGTCATCTACTATAATACACTCCCAGTTTTGATAAGTTTGTGCAATTATAGAGTTTAATGTTTCGCTAATTAAGTTTGCTCTATTATAAGTTGGAATTATGATTGAAACTAAAGGATTCATGATTTCATTATTGAAATTAGGATTCTCCTAATAAGTTTTATAAAGGAAACAACTTTAAAATTAACGCTGTATTTGCATGTTAACAATAACCATTCATTTTGGGTTAATTTTCTGGTTTTCTTTATAAGAATTTCGTATTCCATTAATAATTCTAATGCTTGTTGTTTAGAAAATCCTCCTAGCTTTTCCTTAATTATTTTTTTATAAAACTGTATTGTTGCAAGATTTTTTAGCTCTTGATTATTGTCCATTCCTGACAAACTCAAATCTGAAAAACCAATATTTATTACACTTTCATTTATTGTAAATATTGGTTTTTCTTCAGAAAACTCTAGCCAGGCCCAATCATCACTATGCCAAGCCAAGGGAAAATTATAAAACCTTTTTTTGTTATAAACTGACCTTTTAAATATGTATTCAGACAAAGAACTTCTTGTTAAACCTTTAAATCTTCTAAAGTAAGAAAGTGAAGCTTTTTCCCAAACAGGATGTGAGTAAACTTCTGAAGCTTCCATTTTTTTATAATTTTGAGAAACTGTTGCAAATCGAACTACATTGCTCTTTTCTTTGAAGACATTGAAGTTCTTATAGAATTCTTCTACAACATTGTTACCTAATACATCATCATCTCCTAAAATCATAATCCATTCCTCATTCAATGATAAATCGATGCAGCGTTCCCATTGTTTTATTAAGGAATCTTTTCCAATATTGGTCTCAAACTTATGATAATCATAATCAAACTGTCCTTTGAATTTTTCTAATACTTCAATTGGATCTTCAATACTATTGTCATTTCCGATATAAACTTTAAATCTCTTATCAGTTTGATTAGCTAAGGATTCTACTGTTTGTTCAAAAAATGTAAGTTTATAATATGGAATTACAATAGCTAACATCCTTAGTTAATTTTTACTCTTTAATCTTTTTACTATTCTTCTAACTATTTTTCTAGGCGATCTATAATTAAGTTTCACTATTTTAAAAAATTTGAAAAAAACATGATCTGAGACAAACTTGTTTTGGTAAATATCATGGATAGATTTTTCTAAATATAAAACTGTATCTAAATGACGTTTAAAAATAATTTTATTTATTTCCTCTTCTTTGAAATAGGATAATAAGCAAGTAAATAATTTTAAGTTTGCTTTAGTAATACTTAATTCTGAATTTTTCGAAAAAACACCTACACCATATCGATATACTGCCATTTCTGAGTCAATACATTTCAATTTTCCGTGTTGAGCAAGGATCATGTATAAAAAATAATCTCCAATTGGGGTTTGTTCAAATTCAAAAGGGAACTTGTTTATTATATTTCTAAAAACCACAGAAGGAGTATGAATATAATTACCAAATTCAGCCAAGGTTGCAATGCTTTCATAATTGTTAGGCACTTTGGTAATAAAATCGTTCTCTAATTCTCCCTTTAGATTTAAAATTTTTACTGGATGAAAACAAAGTACATAATCTTTATTTTTTTCTAAAAAATCTACCTGTTTTTTTAGTTTATGTGGATCTATCCAATAGTCATCTCCTTCACACATCGCTATATATTTGCCTTTACATTGTTGCATGGCAAAAATAAAATTAGGCATCATGCCTAAATTCTTTTCATGATTAAAATACTTAATTTGAAAATTTTCAGGTTTTTTTTTAATTATTTGCTTAATAACGCTATCAGTCTCATCGGGAGAACAATCGTTTGCTATGATTAATTCAACCTCAAATTCGCATTGTTGCATCAATACACCTTCGATAGCTTGATCAATAAATTTTTCCTGACCATAAGTAATCATTACAATACTTACAATTGGTGCATTCATTTCAATAAGGGTAAAAAATCTAACATTTTTTTCTCTCTCTTTTTGACAAATCTTAATGGAGATCCAATATAGATACTCCAAGAGTTCAGATTTTTTGAAACTAGAGAAAGTGCTCCCACTGCCACACCTTCTTCAATCGTAACTCCTGGCAAAATAACACAACTAGCACCAATAATACTGTGGCTTTCAAAAAAAACAGGCCGATTATCTACATTTTTAAACTCATTAGGAATAGTTGGACCAGTTAAGTAATTTCCTGAATAATCATCACTACTAGAATAAACTGATGTTCTTGAACTTATACCAACAAAATCATTAATTTTAATTAACTCATTTCCAATTAAAGAAACATAACAGGCTATGTGTACATAACTACCAATCTCAATTCCTTTTTCTCCAGCCGATATGATACAAAAGTCATCAATCCTTACATTATCGCCAATAGATATATTTTGAGGGTTGTAAATTGAAGCTTTGTCAGATATCAAAACATTTGTCCCTAATTTTTTTAAGCCCAATTTTTGTAGATCTTCTTGTCCTAAAAATGCCATATTAATATATTTAAAATCTTAACTATTCAATCATTACAAATGTATATTCTGTCAAAGACTTTTATTTATTGTTTCTACAATTATTTTTAAAATCTCTTTTTCTATTCCAAAGTATAATGGCAAACATAAAACCCTAGAAGAAATACTTTCTGATATTAACATTGAAGAACTCTTTAAATATTCAATTTTATTTAATGATGGGTAAAAATAGCGTCGAGGAAAAATTTCAATTTCATTTAATTTTTTTTCTACTTTAAGCAGTATTTCTTCACTTTTAAAAATAATTGGATAATAACTATAATTCCATTGAGTATTCTCTCTCAATTTCAAAATTTGAATCTTTGACAAGTCTAAATTTGAATTATAAAAATCAACTATTTTTTTTCTTTCCGAAACGATATTTTTTACATAAGGCAAAATTGACAATCCCATTGCTGCTTGTAATTCAGACATTTTTCCATTAATTCCTAAACCATGAAAAGCTAATGGTCCATCGTGTCCAAAATTATGACTATAAAATAACTGATGTAGTAAATCTTTATCAGATGTAAACATTGCGCCACCTTCACCAGTATGAAATAGTTTTGTTGCGTGAAAACTACAGGTACTTACATCTCCATAATTAAATAAAGATTTTTCTTTGTAAGTTACATCAAAAGCATGTGCAGCATCATAAATCACTTTCAAATTATACTTTTGAGCTATTGTTTCTATAACTTCTACATTACAAGGATTACCGAAAACATGTGTTGCTAAAATTGCTGTAGTTTTATCAGTAATCGCATCTTCGATCTTTGTTTCATCAATAGTTAAATATTCTGGATGAATGTCAACAAAAACTGGCGTACAATTTTCCCAAACAATAGAAGCTGCTGTCGCCACGTAACTAAATGGAGTAGTAATAACCTCTCCTTGCTTTCCTAACAATTTTAAAGCTATTTGTAGCGGAACAGTTCCGTTATTTGTAACAATAACATTAGTGATATTCAAATATTCTTTTAATTTTTGCTCTAACTCCAGTACAAGTTCTCCTCTATTTGTAAGCCATTGTTTTTCCCACGCTCTTTTTAGCTGTTCAGAATATTCTTCGAAAGGAGGCAAAAAGGTCTTTGTTACATTAATCATTATATGATTCTTTGTGAGTCAATAAATCCACCTTTTTTCACGAAAACAAGTTCTACAAGCCATAACACTTTTAATTGAAATGGTCTATTCAAATCGGTTATCTCAAATAATCTATAACCGTTTTCATCCATGAAATTTATTATTTTTATAAAGCTGTTATCAAATTCTTTATTAACGATTCCTGCTTCTATCATAAATATTTCAGTTTTACCAAAAAAGCTATCGGCTCCTTTCAACACTTCAATATCTAATCCTTCTGCATCAATTTTAATAATATCAGGAATTGGAGTTTCATTTTCTTGAAGTAATTCATTTAAAGTAACGACAGGAATTTCCAATTGTTGAAATCCTTCTTCAAGCGCTTCCTCCTTTGTATATCTGAAAGAACAACTGTCATCTCTGTCAACAATCGTAAAAAGAAAAGATCCTTTTTTTTCACCAGCACCAACTGCATGAAATTTAACTTTCGGATTTACATCTAATATATCCTTGAAAGAGTTTTTTAACCATTCTTGTGGCTCAAGCAAAGTAAAATAAGCTTCTGGAAAATGCTCTAATGCTTCACGTGTCCATGTTCCGTGATTAGCACCAACATCAACAATATGTTTAGGATGAAAATTAAAAGCTTTTAAAGTATTATAAAAATTAAATAATAAATAACCTTTATCGTTTACATTAACCAAATCGATACTTTTTGTATTTCCTATTTTAGTCAAATTGTAACCAATTTTTTTTAATAACAATTTGACCGTACTTTTAATTCTCTTTTTCATATAATTAACAACTTTCAATTGACCAATCAAATTTCGGCTTTATAAAACCTGGTTCACGTCCCATCCACGAGCCAATAGATCTTTCTCCTTCCTGAACGACAAATGAAATAATATCTTTTTCTACAAAAAGAGTAGTTTTCGAATTTTCAATTATATATAATGAAAGATAATAGGTACCAATATTTAGAAATCCTTTAGGCAAAGTACACTTAATCTTATTTACTCCTTTATTTAATTTAATTTCATTGTTTATATGCGAAAAAGTAAAAAGAGGTTCTCCGGAATCATTATTTAAAACGAAAGTTAAATGTAATTTTTTTGAGTCATCTTTTAAAGTAAACAAAGTATACATTTCAATTTGTTGATATTCATCCAATGCATCATCTGATGATTTTCCCAGTCCGTTCAAACTAATTTCATGAATTGTAAATTCTTTTTTATCAAACTCAGAAGAAAAAACTTTTTTGTTCATTGATTCTGAATCCTGAGTTAAGTAATAATTAATGGCACTTTCTACACTTCCTATCATTGCAACTTTTCCATGCATCAAAACCAATCCTTTTGTACATAAACTTTTTACTGCGGCCATATTGTGACTCACAAATAAAACTGTCCTTCCTTCTCCTTTTGAAATGTCCTGCATTTTTCCAATTGCTTTTTTTTGGAATTCAGCATCTCCAACAGCCAGAACCTCATCTATTACTAAAATTTCAGGTTCCAAAAAAGCAGCCACTGCAAATGCCAAACGAACAGTCATTCCAGAACTATATCTTTTTACTGGAGTATCAATATAACGCTCACACCCAGAAAACTCTATAATTTCGTCTAATTTAGAATTTATTTCTTTTTTGGTCATTCCTAAAATAGCACCATTTAAAAAGATATTTTCTCTACCTGTCATCTCACCATGAAAACCAGTTCCGACTTCCAATAAAGAAGCTATTCTTCCACGAGATTTGATACTTCCCACTGTAGGAGCAGTGACTTTGGAGAGTATTTTTAAAAGTGTAGATTTTCCAGCACCATTTTTTCCAATAATACCCAAAACTTCTCCACGTTCAACCTCAAAGTCAATTCCCTGTAAAGCCCAAACATATTCAGATGTTCCTTTAGTAGAACGATCGTTTGTGTCCCCAATTTTCAAATACGGATTTTCTTTGCCGCGTACTGCGTGCCACCATCGATTTAAATCATGACTTAACGTACCTGTTCCGACTTGACCTAAACGATATTGTTTAGAAACATTCTCAACTTTTAGAATAATATCTTTTTCCAACTTTACTATAAATTATTAAGACTTTAAATAAATTTTACACATCATTACTACTACACTGTATCAATAAAACTTTTTTCAGTTTTATTGAAAACCAAAAGACCAATAAAAAATATTAAAATCGTAATGCCAAAAGTATATAACAAGCCTAATATTGAAATTTCACCAATGCCAAAAAGCATATAACGTGCAGTTTCGATAATGTAAGCCAAGGGATTAAACTCAACTATCCAACCGTAACTTGGCAATTTTGCTTTAATTAATTCCATCGGGTACATTACTGCAGACAAATACATTAATAATTGTATACCAAAAACAACTAAATAGCTAAAATCTCTATATTTTGTTACCATTGATGAGATTAACATTCCTAAACCTAATCCTAAAATTCCCATATTAAGGATGAGCAACGGAAAAAAAATGCTCAAAGAATTTATGTTTAAAACATGTCCCTTAAAATAATAAAAAATAAAAAATGCTATAAATATTAAAAACTGAATTCCAAATTTGATCAAATTAGAAATTACTACAGAAAGAGGTGTAATAATTCTCGGAAAATATACTTTCCCAAATATTCCTGCATTTGACTTAAATGTATCTGAAGTTCCATTTAAACAGGAAGTAAAATAGTTCCAAACAGTAATTCCTGCTAAATTAAACAGAAAAGGAGGAACCGAACCTGTATTAATCCCAGCCACGTTATTAAATATTATAGTGAAGGTTATTGAAGTAAATAGTGGCTGAATTAGATACCAAAGCGGACCTAATACTGTTTGTTTATAAACT
>NZ_DASWYK010000062.1:0-72700 GCF_036405015.1 Flavobacterium sp.
TTCCAGTTTTGATGAATCGCCAACGCTGCCCCAAGTGCACTCGCCTGCGCCATCGAAGCCGCATAAACCTCTACATCTGGAAAGGCCTCAGCCAATAAATTCATGTAAATAGAGTTTTTACTGAAACCCCCGTCCACAAAAATCTTTTTTACCGGACTGTTGTGGATCACCAGATTGGTGGAGAAAACCTGCTGTTCCACCAAATCCAGCATCAACTGGTGATAGGCAGTTTCATAATCCTTAAACTGTGAAAGGTCTCTTTTCTGAAAAGGACATTCGTTTAAGATATCAAAATCGTATTTCTTTGGATAAAAAATCTGATAGTTAAGTGAACGCAGGTTTGAAGTAATCTTTTTGTCAAAATAAACTTCTTTATACGTATCAACCGGTACCTTAAAAAATGCCGCCAAGCGTTTGGTCTGCACCTCATGCTCGTTTCCGGCAAACAAACGTGCCGCTTTTACAGGTTTGTCCGTGTACTGCATATAACACAAACAATCTTGCTGCAGCTCCTCGAAAGTCAAAGGTTTATTATTGAACGGATTCAGGGAAATACTCCAAGTTCCGGTCGATAATAACACAAAAGGTTCTGTAAAGTTGATTGTATAAGGTATAATCGCCGATGAGCTATCATGAAGTCCAACTCCTACTGCCAAGCCATCCTTGTTTTTAATAACATCTTTACCGTGATGAATAGGTGGCAATTTTTCTGAAATTTCTTCCTCTACCAGCCATTTATGGTATTTCATCTTTTTGAAATTCCACAAATTAGTATGACAGCCAATGCTTGTAATATCAGCGTAAGCTTCATTAGTCAATAAAAAACTTAAAAACTGAGGAAGATGCAGGCAGTATTTTACCTGTTCGAAGATTTCAGGTTTTTCTTCCTTCAATCTGTAAATCTGCATTCCGGAATTCAGACTTCCCAGAACTGGAGAAGCCGTTTTTACAGCAAATTTTTCTTCTCCCTTGTATTTTTTATAAAATTGGGATTTTAAATCCTCCGGATAATCTTTTAAATAATTATACAGAGGAGTTAAAACCTTTCCATCTTTATCTACATAAACAAAGCTAGCCCCGTAAGTGCTGAAGTTGATTGCTTTTAAAACATAATCTTTCAGTTCTTTTATTTCTGCCAATCGGTCCAAAATCCAATTTTGCAGCAATGTTATGTCCTCGCAAGGAAAACCGTCTTCATCTTGAGTTTCTTCAAAATTTACAGACCTTTCCCAGACAATCTTATAATTTTCATTAAATAAAAAAACCTTCTTGTTTGTTTTACCAATATCAAAAATCGCAGCTACATTCATTATACTCTTATTATAAGCCGGTAGCCATTGTTTTTAGACCTCTTTCCTCGATAAGATTTTGTCTTACCTGAAGCGAACGATATAATTCAACTGGATTTAATGCTGCACCAGAACGAAGACGAGCTTCTGCAACAAGTGCACGAACGTCTGTACGGAAGGCATTCTGAAGAATTTCCTGTGCCTTTACCACATCATTTTCTTCTTGTGCTTTTTCCAATGCTTTTCTGTCAACAGAAAGTGCCTGGGCGTAGGCAATCATGATCGCTTCTACAGACTGCAATAGATCCTCCAACGGATCTTTGATGTTGTGCGAAGCATCAATCATCCATCCCAAATCTTTAGCGTGATTCATTCCTCTTGCATCCATTCCCTCAACTAATTCATTAAAAATCAAGAATAATTGATAAGGTTTTAAGGCTCCAGCAGTCAAATCGTCATCACCGTATTTGGAATCGTTGAAGTGGAAACCTCCTAATTTATTATCCATCAACAAAATAGAAACAATCTGTTCAATGTTTGCATTTGGTAAATGATGTCCTAAATCAACAAGCGTTTTTGCTTTGTCCCCCAATTTTTGAACGTAAGAATAAGATTGTCCCCAATCTGCTACTGTTGTAGAATAAAAGTTAGGCTCTGCACATTTGTATTCCAAAAACAATTTCCAGTTTGAAGGCAGTGCATCGTAGATTTCCTCCAAGCTTTCCAATGTATTCTGGTAGGCTTTTCTGAAGTTCAATTGTCCAGGAAAATTGGATCCGTCGGCCAACCAAACAGTTAATGACTCAGATCCTAATTCAATTCCGTGTTTAATCACTTCAATATTGTGTGCAATTGCTTGTTTACGAACTGCCTTGTTTACATTTTGCAAAGAACCGTATTTATAGGTATGCTCCGCATTTGCTTGATCCTGAAAAGTATTGGAGTTCATGGCATCGAATTTCAATCCATGCTGTGCTGCAAGGGTTCTGATTGCACTGTAATCTTGTGGAATATCCCAAGGAATATGAAGCGAAATGGCACCAGAAGCATTGTTTAATTTATGAAGCAATCCAACATCTTCAATTTTTTCTTCTAATGAGCGAGGCTCTCCACCACCTGCAAAACGGCCAAATCTAGTTCCTCCTGTTCCTAAAGCCCAAGATGGAATCGCAATTTGAAAATCGATTATTTTTTTGATAATCGCTTCTGATTCATTAATTTCAGAAGCAGTAAATACTAATTTATTTTGATGTTTTTTTAATGAATCCTCGTTATGAGATTCAATGTGGTTTGATGAGATTAACATAGTTATTTATCTTTTTAATAGAGTTTACAATATAGAACTTTATATACTGTGAACTCCCGTTTTACTTCACTTTTTTGTTAAGTTTTCTCTGTTTAAAACAAATTGATATAGTCTAAAAAAATCTAACGTCCGAATGAATTCGAACGCTAGACCACAAAAAACCACTTTTGCTTAAACAAACTTGTAAAAAAACCTAAACAATCTTTATCTATAAAAGCCCATTGCAACTCCGCCGTCTACGTTAAGCGCGTTTCCTGTAGATTTACCCAGCAAACCTCCAACAAAGGCAAAACAGGCGTTGGCAATATCATCCGGCAATATGATTTCATTCAATAACGTACGTTTTGCATAGTAGGCCGGAAGTTCTTCTACTGTAATTCCGTATGCTTTTGCACGACCTTCCGCCCATCCTCCAGACCAGATGTTCGAGTCTGAGATTACCGCGTCAGGATTTACCGTATTGACACGGATTTTGTCTGCTCCAAGTTCTGCTGCCATCAAACGCGTCAGATGTGCCTGGGCCGCTTTTGCCGAACCATAACCAGGGTTGTTCGGACCAGCAACTACAGCATTCTTGGAAACGATATTCACGATATCCCCTCCAAATCCCTGTTTGCGCATTACTTCGATTCCGGCTTTGGAAACAATAAATTGTCCTTTAACCAAAATATCATATAATCTGTCCCACTCTTCCAATGTATGGTCTGCGATGGATTTTGAAATACTGATACCAGCATTATTTACTACAATATCAACACCTCCAAAAGCCAATGAAGCCTCATCCAATGCTTTTTCTGTGCTCACTTCGTCAGTAACGTTTAATAAAGTGCTTGAAACCGCATCCTTGCCGAAAGCTTTGGTAAACTCAGCCGTAGCGCCTTCCAGACGCTCTTCGTTAATGTCATTAATAACTACACAAGCACCTTCCTGAGCGAATTTTTTAGCGATAGCTTTTCCAATTCCTCCAGCAGAACCTGTAATCAAGGCTACCCTTCCAGATAACGCTTTTGGTTTTGGCATACGCTGTAGTTTAGCTTCTTCCAACAACCAGTATTCGATATCGAAAGCTTCCTGGTGAGGCAAAGAAGTATATTCTGAAACTGCTTCTGCACCTTTCATTACGTTTACTGCATTGATATAGTATTCAGATGCCAAACGTGCCATTGTCTTGTCTTTGGCAAAAGTGAACATACCAACTCCAGGATATAGAATCACAACCGGATTCGGGTCACGCATTGCTGGTGAATTTGATTTTTTGCATGCATTGTAATAATCTTTATACATGGCACGGTAAGCTTCAAAAGCAGGAGTTAATTTTGCTTTAATTGCATCAACATCAGATAAATCTTCGTTTGGATCCAGTTCCAAAACCAAAGGACTGATCTTGGTTCTTAAAAAGTGATCTGGACAAGAAGTTCCTAATGGAGCCAACTTTGAAAGATCATTAGAATTGATAAATTCCAACACCCTTGCATCATCTGTATAATGCCCGATCATCTGACGCTCCGAAGAACAGAAACCTCTTAAGATTGGAGCCACTTTTGCAGCTTTCAATCTGCGGTCTGCTTCTGGAAGGCTGTCGATTTTCTTTCCTCCAAAAACCGGACGTTTTTTTCCGTAGTTTTCTTCAAGATAAGTTGCACATTTCTCGATTACTTCAAGTGTATTGATGTAACTTTCGTATGCAGTATCTCCCCAAGTAAACAATCCGTGAGAACCCAACATGATTCCGCGTAATTTTTTACCATTTTGAGCTGCTTCTTCCAAGCAAGCTCTTAACTGAAGACCAAGATCAAATCCTGGACGTTGCCATCCTACCCAACCGATTTCTCCGTTGAATAATTCTTCAGTGATTTTTTTTCCATCTTTCGCAGCAGCGATTGCAATAGCCGCATCCGGATGAAGGTGATCAATATGTTTGAATGGAAGAAAACCATGTAAAGGCGTATCGATTGAAGGTGCTTTTGACGCTAAATCGAAAATACAGTGGTTGAACAGTTCCACCATTTCGTCCTCGAATTCGATGCCTCTGTAGACGTTCTCAAGATTACGAAGTCTGTCCAAATACAAAGCAGCGCAGCCTGATTTGGTCAAAGTCCCGATATCTCCACCAGAACCCTTGATCCACATTACTTCGGAAGATTCCCCCGTTAAAGGATCTTTGTCGGTAATTTTAACAGAAGTGTTTCCCCCTCCGTAGTTGGTCAGTCTTAGATCGGCTCCCAAAAGGTTGGAACGATAAATAAAAAGCCCTACTTCATCTCCCGCCAATGCTGCGGCTTTAGCATCATCCCAAAGGTAGCTTACATGCTTAAAATTTGTATTGATTGTGTTTGTACTTGACATATACTTATATTATTTTCTTGTATTGTTTATAATGAGTTACCAATTCCTACCAAAACGATCGAAAGCATCATAAGGGCGATTCCCAAGGCAAAAGCCCTGAATGTTTTTTTAGAAACACCCTTCCATTCCTTCAAATAAAATCCCCAAAAGTTCGCTGTCAGGATAATGGTGGCCATATGCAGGATCCATGAACTGGCACCATTGCCCAGTTTGCTCTCCCCCATTCCGTAGAAGAAGAACTGCAGAAACCACATGGTTCCAGCTAGTGCGGAAAACAAAACGTTTTTGGTTATCGGAGTAGATTTATTGGTGTAGTCACCAATAGTCTTGTTTTTAAAATTCAGATATAGACACCAGATGAAGTTGGTCGTCAAACCTCCCCAAAGGATCACAATGTAGCTTACATTGTTCTGGAACAGAAATTCTCCTTGATTCGGATGAAGCGCCTTCCAAGATTCATTGGCCACATCCGCCATCGGTTTTGCAGCTTCGATTCCGAAATTGAAGAACGAACTTAAAATACCAGAAACGATAGCAATGATAAGACCTTTTACCAGACTGAAATCCTTGTCCTTGTCTTCATGGCCTGTTGCAAAATCCTTTTCTTTCAGCATTCCTGCTTTTCCTAATATTGCAATACCTATAATGCATACCAATACACCTCCTAGAACCATCTGCCCACCTGAATTGGAAAACATGTCACTGATGGATTCTTTGCCTTCCACTGCATTGAAATTATAATAGATCGGCGGGATCAAGGCACCAAAAGCCGAGCAGAATCCCAAAGTGATCGAGTTTCCGAGGGACATTCCCAAATAACGAACGCCTAATCCGTAGGTCAATCCACCCACTCCCCAAATGAGTCCCATCACAAATGCCAATGCCTTTACCGACGGAGCAGCTGCAATGATGATATCGGTAAAATCAGGAATCGTTAAATAAGCCGCTACAGGAGGTACGACAAGCCACGAGAAAACACCACCGACAAGCCAGTAGCTTTCCCAGGCCCAGTCTTTTACTTTCTTGAAAGGCATATAAAAACTACCCGAAGAAAATCCCCCGATAGAATGAAAAATGATTCCTAATATTGATTCCATTTAATCTTTTTTTGTTTGTGGTTAGTCCGTCAGTAATTTGGTTTTGTAAAATAAAAAAATGTCAAAAACAAAACTGTCCTGTACTATCCTTTATGCTTTTTATACTTTTTTGTTAAAAGAATACAATTATTTAAAAATTTAATTAAACATTATTACATTATCATCATATTTAGCACACTATTACAACAGCTTTCACAATTATCAAATTTGTATTTACACAACAAAGCAAAATGTATTTTTTTAGATAAGTTTTTATAATTAACATAAAAAAAAAACTCCAGTTAAAGCTGGAGGTAGTTAAATAATCTTCTTAAACTTTACGACTCTTATATACTTAGCTTATAAAAATGAAGATCAAAAAAACTCAGAAACCTAGAGATTCCTCTCTCTTTGTCTCTTTGTAACTCTAAAAACTTTTCCTATTTCTTAGTTACTAAATAAATATTCGGTTTTGGTGCAGGTTTCATGTCTTTTCCCATATAAAAACTAGTATGTGGAGGCTGATTATACCCCACATTCTGCCATGCAACACTTAATCTATATTGTGGATCATGCATTAAAGTATATTGTCTTATTTCAGTTGGAATTGTAGTCGAGTAAATTCTAAGCTCTTTACTGTCTTCCGATCTTAAAATCAATTCCTCGCGCCAGTCTCCTAAAATATCAGCAGAAAGCCCTGGATTCTTTTTTGTTCCATTGTTTGAAACAGCTCCAGTTGCGGTGAACAATCTTCCTTTATTGTATTTATCAATATAATTTGAATCCAGAAGTTCTCTTGAAGTATCTCCATCCCAATAAATCAGAAAATTGACTGAACTTGGCGCTTTTCCAACCACTTTTCCTTTCATATCATATAAATCAGGAGAACCACCCCACCAAAATTGCGCACCTCTTAGCGTCGGGTCTATATTGTCTGCAACACCACGCCCAACATCTTCATTTATAGAACCTTTAAATAATACCTTTCCATCTTTAGCAGCAAAAATTGTAACTCCAGGACCTGTGGTACCATTTTCAATTTCATGAATACCAAAAACTTCTAAACCTGGAAGATCTGGATCTAAATCGGAAACATGAATGGCGTCTCCATGTCTAAAACCTGTTGTATATAAACCTTTTCCGTTATCATCTACACACATGGAACCGTAAATTATTTCGTCTTTTCCATCATTATCAACATCCGTAACGGTAAGATTATGATTTCCCATTCCTGAATATGGATTTTCAGCATCTTTGCTATCAAAAACCCATCTTGAAGTCAGTTTTTTATCTTTAAAATCCCATGCTGCCAAAACCGTTCTTCCGTAATAACCACGACACATCACAACACTTGGGTGAACCCCATCTAGATAAGCAATACAGGCAAGGAAACGATCCATTCGATTTCCTTTTGTATCATTTCCACCACTTCCACCATGTCCGCCCCAGCCTGCCAAATCACCACGTTCTGCAATATAATCGACAGTTGTAACCAGTTTCCCCGTCCTTCCATCAAAAACAGAAAGATATTCTGGGCCTTTTAAAATTTTACCATAAGTTCCCGAATTCGGATCACGATCTACCCAATCTTTTGAAGCATCTCCAACTACATTATTCTGGCTGTCTGTTGTTCCATCTGCAGTTTTACAAACCAATTCTGCAATTCCATCTCCATCCAAATCATACACCATGAATTGCGTGTAATGAGCACCTTCGCGAATGTTTTTGCCTAAATTAATTTGCCATAAAAATTTCCCATCCAAAGTGTAAGCCTGGAAAATTGGTGGATCTGTAATTCCTGTATGTGAATTATCATGTCCTTTTCCAGTCATGTGAACAATCAAATCATATTTTCCGTCGCCATCTAAATCTCCTACCGAAAGATCATTTGCAGTATACCCTTCTATTTCTTTTAATTTAATTGACATATAATCTTTATCTGGACTTGAAGCAGGAATTGTAAAGCTTCCTTTCGCATCACTTTCTTTTCCTTTTAAAACCGTTTTTACAAACCAAGTATTTTCTTCTTGCGAACTTGCCTTTACATCTATAAAATTGGTTGCTCCAGAAATCGGTTTGTCATTCAGTTTTATGGCTTTTTTATTACCGCTTTTTCGATATAAATTAAAAGCCAGATGATCTGGATCTGTTCCTAAAACACGCCAACCAATAAAAAACTGACCGTTATTTTTAACCGCAACAACGCCACGATCTAGATTTTCCATTTGCCTTTGACTGAAAACTGTCAGACCTATGAAAAGCATTATTAATGAAATGAATTTAGTATTGTTCATATAGTTTTATTTGGTTTTGATTAATTGTTTCAAGCAGATTTTTAAGTTCAGACAGGCTTTTTATTTAATCTCGTAAAGTCGCAGAGTCGCAAAGTTTTATTTTTAAAATTCTTTGCGAGATTAGATACTTTTTCAATTTTAAAAACTTAGCCCCTTAGAACCTTAGCAACTCAGAATCTCTAAAAAAACTTCTTAAATCCTTCGCTTTGTACTTTCCAAGTTCCATCTTTCGGGAAACCCGGATTTTCTTCTGTTGATCCGTCCCAGCCAGCACACATCATGGCAACTGCAGTCAACAAACCACCATTTCCAGGAAGATAAAGCGTTAATCTTTCGGCTTGATAATTATGCCCGTTTTTTAAATAGGTATTTGTTGTAACGTTCATAAACAAAGCATCAATAGCTTTATCTGGCATTTGCAAACGCGCCGCAGACATTGCTGTCATCGGGAAATCCCATCCCCAGGTTTTATCCCAAGACCAAGTTTTCCAAACCAGATCAAAAGTATTTTTCATGATTTTTTTATCCAAAAGTGAAGTTTCAGGAAGCATTCCGAAAGTTCCTAATACTGATGGATGATCTGTTTTAAATTCAGGATTTGTATAAGAATCTGTTGCACTTTCTGTAGCCAGATAAACATCGCCTGAAACTGGAAGTTTTGATAGTTTTGCCAAAACTGTTTCCCATTTTTCAGGAACTTTCTGGTTCAATTTTTTCTTCCAAGCAATTGCCGTTTTCAGAGCCCAATTCCAATACGCCAATTCATAAGTTGGGTTAAAAGTTTCCATCGCCTTAAATCGTTCTTGCGCAGGAATTACTCCAGGTCCCAAAACATAACGATCCGTTTTACTATCATAATTTGCGAATGAAGCCATGAAATTAGCCGTTTCAAAAACACGCTCACTATATAAATTTAATGTTTCTGTTGTAGGTTTAGCACGATATATTAAATCGGCATATGTGATAAAATGGGGTTGTTGCCAAATTAAAAATGAGCCCACCGACGACGGACTTTCATTCCCATCAGGATCTGTCATTTTTTGCCATCTTGCTCCTTCAAAACCTTGTCTTTTGGCAATATTTTTGGCTTTATCAAAAACTTTCTGATACCATGGAAGACTTTTTTCTAGTAATTCTGGTCTATTCCAAAGGGCAAAGTGAACACCATGCCACCAATGCATTTCTAAATGCGGTTTTCCATACCAGCTGTTATAAGTCAATCCTGTTTCTTGAGGCGGAACTTTTCCTGTACATTGTAGTTTGGTCAAATATTGCGAAAGAATTACTCTTCGCTCCAACTCTTTAGCGCGCGGATCTGTACTTCCTGAAAAATCAACTGCAGCACCGCTTAACCAAAATTGTTCCCAACCTTTTATACTACTATTCTCTATTTCAGCAAAAGAAGAATTTGAAACCGATTTTTTATCTGCCAAAGCAAAAAGACAGCTCAATTCTAATGTACTGGTATTCGATGCTTCCACCACAAAATAATGATCTCCTGCTTTTTTAATCGCCGCATTTCCTTTCCAGCTCAAATCCACATTATAAGAAATACTGTCCATAACATGTGTTATAACAGCTTCCGATTTTGATTTTTGCTTTAGAGTGCTCGTATAATTTTGTTTTCCTTCATATTTAGTTCCAAAATCAGCCCAGTCTCCAGTTGGAAACGGAATTCTTAAACTGATTTTCAAACGTTTTTGCTGTAATAACTCTGATTTTACTTTTACTCCAACTGCATCTTTTTGTTGGTGTGAAGCTGTTAAAACAGTAACAGGAGTTCCTTCTACTTCAAAATAACTTTCAATTTCACCTGTCCATAAATTCAATTTTTGAGAAATTGATTTAATGTCAGATGCTTTAGCCAAGCTTCCATCTTTCTTTGTAATTTCAAAACCTAAATTCCCCAACTGTAATAAATGTGGATTTTGTCTGAACCAGTTTATCGCATCAACTTTTCTTTTTGGCTCTTTTATCTGAACCGTATAAGATACATTTCTGCCATACTGCTGATAATCTCTTAAGGTTTCTGAAAATTTAAAATTCTCTGTGTTTTTATAACTGTCCCATCCCCATTCTGATTGTGTTCCTAATGGAATTCCGTTTTGATACGTTTTTGGAAAAGTCTGCAATCCCGTTGCATCAACAGTAAAAGCAAAAGTTCCGTTTCCAACGGTCAAAGATGCTAAAGTATCTATTGCGGTAATTTGAACATTATGCCTGTTAACAAGCGCTTTTCGATCAATTTTCTGTTGCGCTAAAAGCGAAAGAGAAAACAGAAATACAGTAATAAATTGATATTTTTTCATTTGGTTATATATTTTTTGTTTCAGGTTTCAGGTTTTTGAATTTCCTCGACTGCACTTAGCTTCGTAAACAATTATCTAATGATCAAATTGACAAATTATCTAATTAAAGTCACACTCATCAAGCCAATCACAACATCATTTGCAATAGTTTTCAAAGTCAGACTTTTCAATGTTTTATTTTTGTTTAAAGGCAAATCCAAAATTGTTCCTGCGCCTCCGTCTACTCCGTAATTTGAAAATCCTTTGATGGGCGTAAAATCTTTAAAATCTCTCGAAATTTCACCTGATTTCAAATATATCCTTGGTGGTTTTGGTGCATCAGTTGTAAAAGCTAAACCGTCAACGAAATAATCTTGTTCGATCGGCCACCAGTTTTCTGGATTTTTTAAAGGCAAAATTTCAGCAGTGCCATCGGTATAATGTATCGTGATTTCTCCATTTGTGATACGGCTCTGCATTGGATTTGTACTTCCCGCCAGCATGAAATAAACATGTGAAGCTTTTCCGGTTAACGGAATATCAATGCTTTTTGGATAATTATCCCACATCGAAGTAAAAATTATATTTTTCTGATTTTCCTCTGAAGGCGTTTTAAACGGGATTCCGTTTGGTGTCTTTACTTCACCGCTTTGTTTTGCCTTTGCACGCAAACCCGTATCATCAATTTTTACGGAAACGTTTGGATAACACCAATTTCCAATTCCTTGTTTTGGAAGCTGTAATGTTACTGTCTGTGGTCTTGGTGACAAATATTCATTCGTATAAATATCAGTAACTTTTGCATTGAAATAATTCGAAAGAGAAATCGTTTCTGCACGTTGGGATTTATCCAATGGAAGATCCCAATTTGCAACAACCAAATCTGATTCTTTTTTAGAATTTATATTTAAATCAACCGGATACCACCAAGAAAAATCACCTTGTTTCAATTGAATAAAAAAGGTTTTATTTCCTTCACCATTTACTGTTGACAGAAAAGTTCCAGTTGTTTTTTCAACTTTTCCTAAAACACTTTGCGGATCATAAAATGAAACTATTTCTCCTTTATTAACGATCATATTTAATGCGTCTCCTGAATTATAGGAAGATTTAGTATATAGTTTTCTAAAAGTTCCGCCTTTCCAATTCACAACTATATCATACATTGCATTATAAGGTACTTCAATACTAATTTTTGGAGTTCCGATGCTTTCTGAAATTACTTTATATGATGCGTCTTTTCCGTTCACTTTAATATTTTCAATTCCGTCAAAAGGTGCATTGAGAACCAATTTTAAGTTCATTTTTGAAGTAAAATGATTTTCAATATGATAGGTATCTTGTTTATTTTTTCTGTAGAAAGCAATAGAAACATCTGGAACTTCTAAAGAGGCTTCATCCCAATCAGATGGAAAACCAGGCTGAATAGTCAAAACTTCTGCAATAGCGTCTGGCTGAATTCCGAAAAGTCCTTCTACTAAAGTTCGGGATGCCATTCCGATTGGATCGGCAAAATCACGATACAATTCGCCACGCATTGCATCTTGATACAAAAGCTGTTCAAAACCTCCAGGAGAAGCACCTAAATACAAACTTTCAATCAAAACACTTTCCCACATTTTAAATGCTTTATCAGCTTGTCCTCCTTGCCAAAAAGCCAGTGAAGTGTGCAATTGTTCTGCCAAAGCCACATTATTGATTGACCATGTATAAGGTTGCCAATTTGTTGTACTGATTACATACAGATTTTCTTTATCCAAGCCTTCTGCCGAAATTGGAATATGCGGAATCTGATTGTTTACATAACTCAACATTTGATAACTCTCAAAAGGATTTGAAACCTCAGAATCAATTGTGTGATAAATACTCCAAACTCCTGGTGAATCGTGCAATAATCTGTTTCCTAAAGCGTCTTTATATTCAGCAAAAATTCCTTTTTTTGAAACCCAAAGTTGTTCTTTTGAAGCTTTTAAAATTTTCTCTGCTTCTTTTTCGTAAGGAGCTGAATCCTTTCCAATTTTTTTTGCCAATTCTGCAACTGTTTTATTGGCATAATAATTATAGGCTGACGAATGAATGACAGCTCCTCCACTGTATTGTAAAGCATCACTCGCCCAAATTGTAGCATAGGCATCATATAGTCCGTCATTATCGGGATCAAAATTTCGTTTTTCCCATTTTAAATGTCTTTCAATTGTCGGCCACATTTCTTTCAAAAAAGCAATATCTCCCGTCCATTTAAAATGACGAAGCATTTGATCGAAAAAAACCAAGTTCATATCATAATGATGTGCAACTGTATTTTTGTTTGGATTACGGCTAATGTAACCGCTACTGAACATTGAAGTCCCAATTTCTTCTTTTTGACGTGCCAAGTTTCTTTCCTGATCCAAAACAATTGGACCACTTTCTGGTGACGTAACTTGTGAATTGCTATAACTTGTAAAATGCGATTTTGCTCGGTCATGCCAACCTAAAGGATCTGCCGTGTAAGCACCACGCCATGCATTTAGGTACATTCTCCACGCAATGGCACCATGCAGATACGCAGGACTTTCCCAAATTCCATCTGCAGCAATTGAAAGTGCAAAACCTAAATTATTAATATAAGGATCAGGTGTCTTAACTTTTACTCTGTTTGCCAAAAGCTGTGTTTCCTGAACCGATTTTTCGTAAAGCTGTGCAATTCCTTTTTGCGAAACGTCTGTTTTTAAATCGTTTGTAGAAAACAACCAATAATTTCCTTTTTCCGAAATACTTTTTAACTTTCCTGAAAGAACGGGCAAATTTTCAGCATTTGAATTATATAATTCCAAAGGCGTTTTTTGTTGTTTTGCATTACTTAAATGTGTTGCTGATTCTGGGAAAAACCCACGCAAACTTTTATTGTTTCCTGTTTTTTGTTTGTTGCTTTCAGAACCGTACTCCAACAAAAAGGACTGTTTTTGTAACGTATATTTATTATTCAAACAATAATCTGGCTGTAAATAAAATACAGATTCTGGATCTGCTCCAATATCGCCATCACGACTGAATTTCTTTCCTGTTGCACCTCCAAATCCCCAAATCAAATTGGTGTTTTTAGCGATGTTTTCAACAAAAACTTTGACAATAAAACCTTCCTCTTCTTTTAAAGCTACTACATCAACAAACAATTTTCCCTTTCCTAGAATTGCATCTTCAATCGTATAATGCATAGTTCCTAAAACATATCTTGTATCAATTTTAGAAGCTTCTGTAATCCATTTGCTTTCTTTACCGTTTGCAATTCCGAGTTTAAAATTTCCTCCCATTCCTGGCATATACATAGCAAACTCAGGCAAATCGCCCGTTTCTACTCTAAAACCGGTATTTGAACCATACAAAGCACGATTGAATTTTCGGTTTCCATTTTTTAAAACAAAAGCATTTTCCTCAGGTGCATAATGTAATTTTCGAATCGCCTTTTGTTGTGCATTTACATTTGCGAACCCTAGAAAAAGTAAACCAATTACTATTTGAATAAAATGTTTTTTAGTGCTCATAAAGATTAAAGAATAGGTATTTACTTTAAATAAACAGATCATAAAATATTCTGTCATTATATTATCAAATCCATAATAATATTGCAATTTCTTTATTTTTTTATGGTACTCTATCCTGTACATACCTGATTAACCAAACAGAATAACTATGTTTTTTTTGAGATTCCTAATATTTTTTAACATCATAGTACAGGATACCATATTAAAACTGAACAATTACATTTGAAAATATAAAAATCAAAATCCTAAAAAAAGTTGATAAAAATTAACACTTTCTTATCGATCCTACTATTTGCAGCAGCTCCACAACAATTCTTCGCTATGCATTCAAATAGTATTTACAATACTGAAATCAATTTAGCGCAAAGCAAAAGTGATACAGTAAAAAGTTCAGAGAAAACTTTTTCTTTTGTTTTTGGAAAAACGGCTAAAAACAAAAAGAATATCACAATTCATCAACCATTATCTTTTTCAGAAAAAACAGGTTATGGATTTGATTTCAACACAACTTCCAATGTCAGTTTCAGTTCTGATGGCTTTTCAAGCAATAAACCTACTTACTTTTCTGTTGCTGTCCCAGAAGGAAACTATCAAATTGAAGTCGTTATGGGAAGCACTGAAAAAGCATCGAATGTAACCATAAAAGCGGAATCAAGAAGATTGATGCTTGCTCATTTTATGGTTGAAAAAGGACATAAAGCAACGCAAACTTTTAATGTTAATGTTCGAAATATTAAAATAGACAATCAAACCAACATTAGTCTAAAAGATCGTGAGAAAGAGATTTTAAACTGGGACAATAAGCTAACACTTGAATTTTTAGGCGAAGTTGCTATTCAAAGTATCAAAATAACGCGAAAAGACAATTTAACTGTCGTTTATCTGGCTGGCGATTCAACTGTTACCGATCAGGATGTTGAGCCTTGGGCTTCTTGGGGACAATTCATTACAAATTATTTTGATTCAAATATTGTAGTGGCGAATTATGCTTATTCGGGTTCTTCTTTAAGCTCGTTTAAAGGTGCTAATCGTCTGAAAAAGATACTTTCTGAAATCAAAAAGGGAGATTATTTGTTTGTAGAATTTGGACATAACGACGAAAAAATAAAAGGTGAAGGAAATGGCCCTTGGGAATCTTATTCGAATTTATTGACTGAGTTTGCAAATTCGGCAAAAGAAAAAGGCGCGATTCCAGTTTTGGTAACGCCAACACAACGCAGGTTTTTCAATGAAAATGGTACTTTAAAAGAAACACATGGAGATTTTCCTGCTGCAATGCGTGCAGTTGCTCAAAAAAATAATATCGCCCTGATTGATATTACTAAAATAACAACCGATTTATACGAAACATGGGGCGACGAACCTTCCAGAAAAGCATTTGTTCAATATCCAGCTAATACTTTTCCGGGACAAGTAAAAGCGTTGGATGATAACACGCATTTTAATAGTTTTGGAGCTAATGAGATTGCACTTTGCGTTTTAAAAGGAATTCGCGAATTGGATATTCCACTAAAAAAACAAATCAAAAAAGAAACACCAGATTATAATCCGAAGAAACCAAATTTCATTTCAAGCTGGACACTTCCAATGAGTGCACGTTTTGAAATTGTTAAACCAGATGGCAATTAAACCATCAAAAGAACTTTACTATGCTACTGAAAAACACTATCCAAAATCTCTCACTTGCCGCGTTTGCCTTTTTTCTGGCCCAAAACAGCAACGCCCAACAAACCGACAAAATCTATCTTTCGGGGGAAGATTTTGAACATCCTGTAAAATGGGATTTTTATTGTACTGATGGAAATAACAGCAAAACCTGGTCAAAAATTAATGTTCCGTCACAATGGGAATTAGAAGGATTTGGCGAATATACCTATGGTCGCTGGTACAAAGAACTCAATCAGAAAGAACCAAGTAAAGAAGAAGGTTTATACAAATATGAATTTGAGGTTCCTGTATCGTACAAAGGAAAAGAAGTTTTGATTGCTTTTGGTGGAGCAATGACGGATACTGAAGTAAAAATCAACGGGAAACTGGCTGGAGCCATTCATCAAGGTGGTTTTTATGAGTTTAAATACGATATTTCGTCTTTGTTGCAATATGGTTCAAAAAATACTTTAGAAGTTCATGTTTGGAAACATTCGGCAAACAAATCGGTTAATGCAGCCGAAAGAAGAGCCGATTGGTGGCTTTTTGGCGGAATTTATCGTCCAGTCTGGTTGGAAGTTTCTCCAAAAGCACATATCGAAAATATTGCTGTGAATCCCAAAATGGATGGTTCGATTACAGTGGATCTGAATCTTAAAAATATTTCTAAAAATGCTACTTTAGAAGCTACTCTAAAAGGTCTAAACGGAGAGAATTTTCAAACTTTTACTTTTCCTATAAAAGCAAAAAGCAACAAAGAAAGTATTGCTGCACAATGGAAAAACATAAAACCATGGAATCCGGAAAGTCCTAATTTATATGACTTACAATTGGTTTTAAAACAAAATGGAACTATAATTCATGAATATAATAAACGAATTGGTTTCAGAACTTTAGAGTTCAAAAAACAGGACGGAATTTATGTAAATGGCACCAAAATCGTGATGAAAGGAATTAATCGTCACTCCTTCTGGCCTGAAGGCGGAAGAAGTACGAGCAAACGTATTAGTTTACTGGATGCTAAACTAATTAAGGATATGAATATGAATGCCGTTAGAGGACATTATCCTCCAGATTCGCATTTCCTTGAAGCTTGTGATTCTTTGGGGATTTTTGTTTTGAATGAATTGGCTGGCTGGCAAAACTCTTATGACACCGAAACTGGAACCAAATTGGTTAAAGAAATGGTGACCAGAGATGTCAATCATCCATCAGTAATTATTTGGGATAACGGAAACGAAGGCGGATGGAATTACGATGTAGACAAAGTTTTTGAACAATATGATCCGCAAAAAAGAATCGTTATTCATCCTTGGGCAGATTTTAACGGTTGGGACACACATCACTACCCGACTTATTTAACAGGAATGCACCGTTTTAATGCTGGTGAGAATGTATTTTTCCCAACTGAATTCATGCACGGAACCTATGATAACGGACATGGAGCAGCTCTGGAAGATTTCTGGAATCGTTACAAAGAAAGTCCACTTTTTGCTGGAGGTTTTATGTGGGCGATGTTGGACGAAGCCGTATTGCGTTCAGATTGGACTGGCGATGTAAAATTTGATTCGAAAGGTTCTTTAGCTGCTGACGGAATTTTAGGGCCACATCGTGAAAGAGAAGGAAGTTATTATACAGTAAAAGAAGTTTGGGCGCCAATTCAGTTTCAGCCAAAACAAGTTACACCAGATTTTGATGGTTCTTTCTTGATTACAAACGATTATCTTTTCAGCAATTTGAATACTTGCAAAATGGAATTCAAAGTGTTGCAATCGGATAAAAATGTACTTTATACCAATGGAACTGCCAAAGAAATAGCATCTGGAAAAATCGAAATTCCAAGCATTGATCCAGGGGAAACACACAAAATTAAACTGGCTGTTCCGAGCAACTTTGCGGACGGTGATGTTTTATCAATCTCAGCTTTTGATCAATTTGGAAAAGAAATTTATACTTGGACTTGGCCTATTCACAAAGCTTTATTCTATGCTAATAAATTTTTAGCTGTAGAAAATACAAAAGCAAAGGCATCGGCAGTAAAAACTACAACTGAAGTTACTTTGAAAGGAAGCGACGTTACGGTTGTTTTGAATGCTGCGAACGGAGAAATTACTTCTGTTAAAAACGGAACTTCAACTATTCCATTAACAAATGGTCCACGTCCTATTGGAATGAAAGCGAAATTAAAAGACATTCAGGTTTCACAAGAAGGCGACAAAGCGGTTTGTTTGGTTTCATATGTTGGTGGAATTTCAACCATAAAATGGACGATGGAAGCTGATGGAAGATTTAAAATGGAAATGATTGTTCTAAAAAATGAAAGAGCAAACGGTGCAGACGGATTTGACGGAGCATTTTTTGAAGATAAAATCAATTCGTTCGGAATCACTTTTAGTTTTCCTGAAAAAGACGTTAAAGGAATTAAATGGTTTGGAAGAGGCCCTTATCATGTTTGGAAAAACAGAATCAAAGGAACAACTTACGGCATTTGGGAGAAAGACTACAACAATACAATTACAGGCGAAAGTTTTGAAAATTTAATTTATCCAGAATTCAAAGGTTATCACGCCAATTTATTGGGAGCAAACTTAAAAGCAGGCGCTTCTTCTTTTAAAGTTTTCAGTGAATCTGACAATTTATTCTTGAGATTATTTACTCCAGAATTGCCTAAAAATGGTTTTCCTGGAAGCAATCCACAACCAGCATTTCCAGAAGGCGATATTTCGTTTATGTATGAAATTCCGGCGATGAGAGATTTCAAACCTTTGGAACAACAAGGACCTCAAAGTCAGCCAACAAACATCCGTATCAAAAGTGGTGATGATGGTATTAAAATGAATTTGTGGTTTGATTTTAGAAATAATTAATTTGTTTCAGCTTTAAAAACTAAAATCTTTTAACCACAAAGAACACTAAGATTTTTAGCTGTTTATATTGAAAAAAATAAGTTCGCAAAGCTTTGCGCTCCTCGCGTAAACCCTTGCGAACTTTGCGGTTAAATAAACATGTACAACATTATTCGTAATTTATAATTCAAAATATGAAATTATATAAAATATTTTTCACCTTCATATTGGCAGTTTTATTATTCAATTTTACTCCAAAACAAGACAATAAACCAACCGTTTTTATGGTAGGAGATTCAACCGTTAAAAACGGAAGAGGTGACGGCGCTGGCGGACTTTGGGGCTGGGGAGATTATATTGGTCAGTTTTTAGACACTTCAAAAGTTCACATTGAAAATCATGCTTTGGGCGGAACAAGTAGCAGAACTTTTCAGGATAAAGGTTTGTGGACTGCTGTTTTGAACAAACTTAAAAAAGGTGATTATGTTTTAATTCAGTTTGGACATAATGACGACGGCCCAATAAACGATAGTATTCGCGCTCGCGGAACCATAAAAGGAATTGGAAATGAAACAAAAGAAATCGACAATATTCTAACCAAAAAACATGAAACCGTTCATAGCTACGGCTGGTACATTCAGAAAGTAGTTCGTGAAGCCAAATCAAAGGGAGCTATTCCGATTATTTGCTCACCAATTCCTAGAAACGATTGGAAAGAAGGAAAAGTGCCTCGAAATGATAAATCATACGGTTTATGGGCGAAACAAATTGCTGAAAAAGAAAAAGTGACTTTCATCAATTTGAATGAAAAAATGGCTTTGGAAATGGAGGAATTAGGTGAATCCAAAGTAACGGGTACTTATTTCTACAAAAAAGATCACACCCATACTTCTGCAAAAGGTGCGGTCCTTTCGGCTTCTGTTATTATTAATGAATTGAAAGCAAGTAAAAATTCTCTAAAAAATTATATTTTAAAAGATCCGAAAATTGTGCTTCCGCCAAAGAAAAAATTATTCTTAATTGGTGATTCAACAATGGCAAACAACAATAATAATCCCGATGCTGTGGGTTGGGGTGTGCCGTTTCCTCAATATTGCGATACGACCAGAATTGAAGTAATCAACAAAGCGCGTGGTGGCAGAAGCACTAGAACTTTTGAATATGAAGGTTTATGGAATGAAGTCAAAAACCAATTGCAACCTGGAAATTTTGTAATCATCCAATTCGGACACAACGATGCTGGGGATATTGATAAAGAAAAATTCAGAGGTTCATTAAAAGGAAATGGTGATGAAACACAAGAAGTAACACGTCCAGACGGCTCAAAAGAAATCGTACATACTTTTGGGTGGTATATGGTGAAATTCATTAAAGAAGCCAAAGAAAAAGGCGCAATTCCGATTGTGGTAAGCCTGACACCAAGAAACGAATGGCCAAACGACAAAGCCGAACGCAGAACAGACACCTACGTAAATTGGTCTAAAATAGCTGCCGATAAAGAGAATGTTCCTTACATTGATTTAAATGACATTGTAGCCACAAAATACGAGGCTTTAGGAAAAGAAAAAGTAAAAGCATTTTTTCCTAAAGACCATACACATACGGGAGCCGAAGGCGCAGCATTTAATGCACTTACTGTGGCTGAAAGCATTCAAAAACTAAAAAACTGCAATTTGAAGGATTATATTGAAATCCCGAAATAAAACAATTATAAACTTGATTTTAACCACAAATTGCACAAATTTTCACAGATTAATTTGCGAAAATTTGTGCAATTTGCGGTTATATTTTATATGCCGAATGCAAAGCATACTAAATAACATAGCTCCTTATAAATTTTATTTCAGAAACGGAATTTCATAAGCACCTCCTTCACTTGAAGGGTAGATTGCCAATTGATCTAATACAATCCCTGTTTGGTTAACCTCTATTTTAATAGTATGCTTTCCTTTCTCTAAATTCGTTGCAAGGAGTTTTACAATGGCACTATTTCTTAAAACATTTTCTTTCCATGCTTTTTCCCTGTCTCTTGTATTCGTTTTAAAAAACTGCACTGAATTCTTATCCAATTGAATTCCGATTTCATGGTCAAAATTATTGGCATGTGTTGGAAGTAAACGTACTTCTACTTCATATTCTCCAGCAGTTTTAATCTCAAATTCGTAGGTTATAAAAGGTTTTTCTGTTTTAAAATACTGTTGCTTAAACGGAAATAAAGTAATCGCATTATTACTATAGCCCAATCCGTTGATGGTTTTCCATTGATAATTTTTAAAACCTTTTTCTAACACAAAAGCATTGGCCTGAATTGCAACTCTGCTTTTTGCATTTTTTTGTTCTTTTTTAATGAATTCTGGCTTTTTAACCGAATCAAAAACTGGAAGATTTCTAGGATGCATCGACATCATTTTACTCCATCTCCCATCACTTAATTTGGTATTATAGAAATCTGTAAGTTCTTCTATTTTTTTATATGAGGTTGAAGCCAAAGCCTCATTATTTGCCTTTTCTTTTTCATCTGAAGTTATCGCAGCCAAATTCCAATATAAAAACTTATGATTCATATAAGCTGCTCCTTTTACAGGATAAATAACTAATTGAAACCAAGCGTCTTTTCGTTCCTGTGGAACAAATGATGAAAGACTATCCACTTTTTCAATCAGTTTATCGTAAGCCTTGATTCTATTCCAAATTTCCTTTTGGGAGAAATCTGAAAGTTTTATTTGCGTTGTGGGCTCGGTTTGACTCCAGCCCATATATTCTGGTTTTCTAAGGAATGCTAAACGATAATATTCTTCCAATACAGCACTAATTTCAGAACTGTTTTTTGACGAAAACTCTCTCGCCGACCAATCTTTAAGATATTGATTAATTCCGTCTGCTTTGATGCTGTTGATATTCCATGCCAAATCCAAAAATAATTCTGTATCGTATTCTGCAGGTTTTATATCGCCGACATTTACAATCCACATTTTTTTTGCACCGTTTTGATACGCTTTTGTCATTTCATACCAAATCAAACCTGGCTGTGTGGTACTCAACCAAAGATAATCGTGCGGTCTTCCCCAATAACTAATGTGATAGTAAACGCCACTTCCTCCCACTCTTTTCTGTTCTTCTTCATTGCTCAAACGACGAATATATCCGTAATTATCATCAGGCCAAACCAGCGTGATATCGTCTGGAACTTTGAGTCCATTATCGTATAATTCCAAAACCTCTTTGTATGGAACAAAAGCTTGCGGAATATCTCGTAACGGTTTTTTGAAAGTGTTTGAAAGCATTTCTCTTTGGTTCAGAATAATCTTTTCGACCATTGCAATCGATTCGGTCAAATCTTTTGCCCCTTCCATTTTACTATCATGCACACCACGCATTCCTAAGGTCATGATGGTCTCATTTTTCGCTAATTTTAATTCATCCAATCTATCTTGCCAATATTTATCCACCTGAGATTTATTGGTAAAATAATTGTAATCGCCGTAAATTTTGGGTTTCCATTCGTCAACGTTGTTTCGAAGCATCGGTTCTGCATGCGAAGAACCAATTACGATACGATATTTCTGCGCCATTTCTTTGTTTCCTGCAATGGTAAAAAATCCTTTTGTCGAAGGATGCATCGCTGGCCAGATGGTATTCGCTTTTAATCTTAATAATAATTGAAAGATTTTCTCATAGGTTTTTGGTCCAATATCTCCAGTTTCTGGTTCAAAAGTTTTGGCTGCCCAAGGCTGTAATCCCCAGTCTTCATCATTCAAAAAAATGCCTCTGTACTGCACAGAAGGTGAAGAAATTATTTTTTGATTTGGAAGTTTTAATGAAAGTTTTTCTGTTTTTATGGGATGAACATCTGCCCACCATTTCCACGGTGAAACTCCCAAACGTTCTGTCAATTCAAAAATAGAATAAACCGTTCCTCGAACATCAGAACCTATAATCAGAAGATTTTCTTTGTCTTTTTGAATTACAAATTTCTCCCATTGTCCCGATAATTCTTTTTTATTTTTAAAGGAATTAAAAAGTTTATCCGAGGCTTCTCCAATATAAATTCCTTTTTTTGAAAATGAATCAGACTGAATTATTTCAGGACGTTTTCCTGTCAATTCCTGAATATCATCAGCAAGTTCATTTACCGCCCAAACAATCAATGGATCGGTATTTTTATCAATAAAAATATTTACTGCATGATTAGAATCGGCAATTAAAAATTCAGTCGCATTTTTGTTCTGACTAAAGCAATTTACCGTTGTAATCGTGAGAATTAATAATAGTTTCTTCATTTTATTTTTGTTTCAGGTTTCAAGTTTCAAGTTAAAACCTTAGTATCTTAGAAGCTAAGAATCTTAGAGCCTTAATTCACAAGTTGCTTATTTACATATACATTTTTAAAAGTCACATTTTTTATCAAACTTTTATCAATATCTGTTTTCGTTGATTCCACATTTATGTTTTCGAAAGTGAAATTAGACAAACGAACATTTGGGTCGTTTTCTACTCCGTAAAAAGTATCGCATTTCAATTCGATGTTTTTCAGAGTCACATTGTCGCCGTAAGAAAGCGGAATATCAGGACGTCCTTTCAAATCAAAGAATTGTTTCCAGGCAAAAACCGCCAATCCTGTTTTTGCTTCTCCCTTAATATCTTCCACTCTAATATATTCGTAATTCTGTGGTGTATCTGGTCTCATTTTAAGCCACAACATTCTTGATGCCCCTTCAATTTTGCAATTGCGCATAATTATATTTCGATTGTGAATGGCTTCACTTCCATTAGTCAAAGCCGAATGACAAAATCCGAAATTACAATCTTCGATAATCACATTTTTGTTCGGACCATTGTTCGGGTCTTGGTCTGCATAAGGACCTTTTCCGCCTTTAAGCGCAACAGCATCGTCATTAACCGACATATAACAGCCTTTTACCAAAACATTGGTACAAATGTCAACATCAATAGCATCTGTGCTTGGCGCTTTGTCTTTAAGATGTGGTGAAAAAATATACAAATCGAGCAATTTCACGTTATTACATTTGTAAAAATGATTGGTCCAAAAACCAGAATTAATCAATTTTACATCTTGAAACTGTACGTTATTCGAATTCCAAACAAATACTAATCTTGGTCTCGAAACTTCAAGATTGGTGCATTTTGGGTTTTCTTTACGACGCGCCCAGAAAGCATCCCAATATTTTTTTCCATTTCCGTTGATAGTCCCTTTTCCCGAAATTGAAAAATTATCCACTCCATACGCATTCACTACAGCAGGAAAATAATCCAGATTTTGCCCTTCCATTCTCGAAGCCATAATTGGAAAATCAGCTATATTATCAGACCCTTTCAAAACACCGCCTTCACTTACATAAAGTTTTGTTTTAGGTTTAAAAAACAAAGCGCCACTCAAGAAAACACCTTTCGGAATCACAATAACACCGCCACCATTTGCAGCTGCTTTATCGATTACTTTCTGAATGGAGATTGTTTGGATTTTTGTGCTGTCATTGCCCACTCCATAATCCGTAATTTTATACTGTTTTCCCAAGTTTTTAAGTTCGAGTTTGGTATAATCTTTAAACCATGCCGTAATTTCGCTTCCATCAGGAAACTTATCATTGTTGTATTTTTGTGAAAATGCATTTTGAGTAATTCCTAAAACGCAAAAAACTAAAGTGAAAAACTTTTTCATTGTATCCTGTTTATTTTTTATTTTATTTTCTAATGACAATTTTCGTTATAGAAATATAATTCCCAGTACTTCCGTAAATTGACTTTCTTTTATCTGACCAGTTTGGTCTTTCTCCTGTTCCGTAAACCGTTAAAATATAATTGTCTTTTTTTAAGAGCGGCGATTTGTAAACCATTGTTTCTATTGGATTTTTGCTGTACATATCAACAATTGAACTGGTAATCGTTTTTCCTTTTTCATCTGTAATGACAACTCTCGCATAACCATTTTCGGTGCTCACAAAACCTGAAAAACCAATCTGTAGTCCTTTAAATTTTATTGAAAATGAGGCATTCTTATCCTCTGATTTACTTTCTGAAAGGCTATTTTCGTTTGTATGATTCCAATTGCCTGAATATTTAATTTCTTGGTCTGTATTTTTAAAAATTTGCTCTGCGTTTTTGGGTGTAGTTACCACTCCAGTTTGCAAATCAATTTGCCAGCTTTGCTGATACTCCGAAATTTTCAAAGAAGTTCCCGAAATAGTAAGCGGTTGCCATACATAAGTTGCCGAAGAAGCCTGTTTGGGAAAAGACCAGCGGTCTCCCATAAAAATGTAGCTTGTTGTTTTTGTGCCTTTAACTGGCAAAACAAATGTTGATTGAGAATTCCATGTCAGTGTTCCTTCTGGAGCAATTAAACCGCGAGATTCCCATGGGCCTTTGATTGAATTGGAAGTATAATAATAGTTATCGTTCTTCTCCCAACTTGTTAAATGTGAACCGATAAAATAATACAAATTATCTTTTTTAAGCATCGTTGGAGATTCGAAACCTGTTGTTATATTTTCATTTGTCTTTTCTATAACTGACTTATAATCATCGCTCAATTTATAAATTTCACCTCCGTGAACTAAAATATATCCCGACCCGTCATCGTCCTGAAAAGTTCCCATATCCCATTTTTTTATTGGTTTTCCTTCAAACAAAATTGGACCTTTAAATGTATAAGGACCTTCGATATTTTTTGAAACAGCGTAACCCACAAATTGGTCTTTATAAGTCAACGAATCTGCATGCATATACATTACATATTCAGCTGTTTTAGGGCATTTCATTACTTTAACTCTTTCACCAACACGATTGGGACCTAACTTTCCTTCTTTTTGTACTGGCAATGCAATACTTTCAAACTTCCAGTTGTAAAGATCTTTTGAAGAATAACAATTGAATCCAGCAAAAGCATTGCTATCATCTGAATGTGCTTCTCCAAAAAGATAAAATGCCTCCTTTTCTTTTACAATGCAAGCTCCGTGTGCACTTACGATATTTCCGTTTTGATCAAACCAAGGTATTCCAGAATAAACAGCGTCCATTCCACCCGATTTTTGAGCAGATGAAATGATAATATTCGTTAAGAAAATAATCCAGAATAAGGCTTTTTTCATTGTTTATATTTTTGGAATTGGAATTTTTGGAATTTGGGATTTGGAATATTTTTACTTTCTTTTCAACCATTCTTTAGGCACATTTACAATACATATATTTAAAGTTCGGTTATCTTCTGAAAGCATCGCTGACTGAATTTGAATTTTTGTTCCGTCTCTGTTGAAAGTTGGATGCACATGATCGGCTGCAGTTTCTTTATGACCTGTTGTCAGCATTATCATTTCGTTGGTTTTACGATCAATCAGGTATAAACTTCTAGAGAAATCATCCCCAACTGCCCATCTTCCATCAGACGAACCGTGCACATGCCATAAACCACTGCCACTTTTCGTTTGCCCAGCAATAATCATTTCGCGGGTTCTTAAATTTACGATGGCTAAACCGGTTGGTTTTTCACGTGTTCCTGAATTTCCCCAGTTACTTTCTTGTCCTGGATTTTGAGGATTTCTGACTTCTGTGCTTTCTGTAGCTTCAACTGGAGTTTCTTTATGAATATCAATTTTTCTATGCCCCATAATGGCCATTGCAACCTCATCTTTAGAAATTACCGCTTCGTGCGTTACCCATTCAAAATCAGATTCAGGGTATAACGGTCTTAAACCTGTACCATCTGCCATAACTGTCCAAGTGCGTTGTGGAGATTTTCCACCAGTTTCCCAGCAGAAAACCAATTCTCCTGGATTCCAAATATTCGATTGAATATGTCCAACTTGAAATGGCACTGAAACAACATGTTTAATTTCTCCTGTTTTGATATTCATACTGCTTATTCCACCTGGTCCTGCACCCATATTTCTTGGTCCAAAACTTTTTTCAATTTTAATATTTGGATCTAAATGTCTTGCCGCTTCTTCTTTCCCAATTCTAAAATAAACCCTGTCTTCATCAGCATCCAAAGCCATATCTCCTGAAGCTCCCATTTCTGGATTAGTAATTCCACAAACACGTTCATAAGCAGAAACTGGCTTCATCTTTCCTGCCTGACTATCTTTGAAAACGGATTCCAGATTTACTTCCATAATCTTCATTGTATTTTCTTCGCCTTTACGCATAAAATACAATTTCATCGATTTTTGCGCCATACACAATGTACCGCTGTAGCCTCCTTCTGTAACCTGAACCATTACGCCCGATTTTTCATTAACTGCAACGGCATCTCCATTGGCTCTTTTAGTTCTAAAAATCAGCCATTCGCCATCTGCCGTCCACTGTGGATGTGTTGGGTATGTTTTGGAATCTCCTGCTGATTTAGTGGTTAAAAAAATTAATTCCTGACCTGTAACTGGATCTTTTATTATCTTTTTTTCTGATGGAAAACGCTTTCCAATTTGACAGAAAACTGCAGTTGTAAATAATATAAAAAATATATTTATAGTTGATTTCATATGTTTCAGGGTGTATGGCCGCAAAGACTCGAAGACACTAAGTTTTTTTGATTGGCATTAATCTCGCAAAGTTGCAAAGTCCCAAAGTTTATTTGGCTAAAGCCTAAGAATCAAGATCTTTATACCTCCAGCTAAAGCTGGAGGTAATTCAAATCAAATTTTAAAAAACTTTGCGATTCTGCGACTTTTCGAGATTAAAAATTATACTCTTAATTCAAAAGGCTTTTATTTATGCAAATTATCTTTTCCCTCAATTTTTAATTGTATTGCGCTATCGTTTATTTGAAACTGACTGTCTTTCAAAAGCAAAATGACTTCAGATCCAGCCAATAAAACTGGACCATAACCATGAGCTGCAAAAACATTTATTGGACGATAGTAATAAAATGCGGGATCAAAGCCCATTCCAGTACCAACGCAGGTTCCTTCTACCTGACCTTTGTCATTTACTTTTGTTGCAACTGCATTCCACGCCAATAAAACTGCGGGAGCATATGTCATTTTATCCACATAACCGCGATTAATTGCTCTTGCGATTGAATAAGCGTAAATAGCTGTTGCAGAAGTCTCTAAGTAAGAATCATTTCGATCCAATAATTGATGCCAAAATCCAGTTCCATCCTGATATTGAACCAATCCCGCGATATGTTTTTGCAATTGTGCCAAAACCTGCGGATAACCAGGATGCGTTTTCGGAAGAACTTCTAATAATTCAACCATTGTCATAACCGCCCAACCATTGGCTCTTGCCCAATGAAACTGAGGATGAACTTGCATAGATTCGACCCAGCCGTGCATATAAATTCCTCTTTGGTTATTGAACATTCTTTCTGAAAACTGATTTACCTGTTTTACGGCATCGTCAAAATATTTTGTATTTCCGGTATAACTAGCCATTTGCGCCAAAGCTGGTACGCTCATAAACATATCGTCCAGCCAAAGCGTATTGTCCTGCGGTCTGTTTCTTGCTAAAGTTCCGTCTTTTAATCTGAATTGCTTGTTGCTGATGAAGTCAATATAATTGTTTACCAAAGGATCAATATTGGCTTTTAAGCCTTCTTTTTTTGCTTTGATGAATGCCGCACACAAAGCTCCTGCAAAATCTAATGCCTCAGGATGAAGTGTTTTAAGCATGTCTTTATCCTTGATATTCTTTTCGTTATAATTTTGAGCAATATCTGCTATCAACTGAATTCTTTTATTCGAATAGTCTGCAAAATATTTTTCGCCCGTTGCTTTAGAAGCTAAAAGCATTCCTGCATAAGTCACTCCCCATTCATAACTGGTTAGTCTAAACGCACCCGGCTCAAAAACAATATCTTGATTTCCTTTTTTGTAATTTGTTATTTCAGCTTTAGTATTGGCATCAATAATTTTTGAAGCTGAGTTTTTATCCAAAAAGTTATAGACACGATCCAATACTACCTTTATATCTTCTTTTTTCGGAATAACATAAGGCGTAGGATAATCCGGCTGCATTAAATGTAATGGAGCAGTTGCATCTGTTTTTTGAGCTTCGGCTGTATAAAATACTCCAAAAGACAATAAAGTTATTGTGGTTAGTTTATAATTCATGGTTACTGTTAGTTTTAGTTAGTAAAAAAGATAGTCGTTATTTACCTTATACTTTCAAATAAAAAACATGGTAATTAACTATTTATCTGCGTAGTAAGTTCTTTAAATTAATTATTTATTCCAAATAAAAAACCTCTTTTAAAGAAATAGCTATGGGTGAATTATCTGGATTTGTATCCATTATATCTGCCATATATGCCCACCATTTTTTTACGATTGGATGATTTGGCAGGTATTTTTCATCAAAATCAGGGCTTATTTTCTGTACTGCGAAAAGAGTTAGTGTTTCTTCATCTAAAAAAATACTGTAATCCTGTATTCCTGTTTCTGAAAGTAGAGCCGATAATTCAGGCCAGATTTCGTCATGTCTTTTTTTATATTCTGCTTCAAAACCCGGTTTTAATTTCATTTTGAAAGCATTCCGAATGGTACTTTTATTTTCCATTTTTTAATGTTTTAAATTGATTTGAACTGATTTGTCACGATTACAGCTAATTTCTCCGTTATTGTATTCAAGTTCTGCAACTTGTATAGAACTTCTTTTGGTTTCATAATTGTCAACTCCTTTGTTTTCGGGAGTTCTTCCTGGATGTGTGAAATAGAAAATATAAGCTTTATCCTCACTCACAATGATGTCGGGATGACCACCAATCACCTTGTCGTCTTCGCCAGTTCCTGGAGTTTGAAGAATGTTCTTTTCCTGACGATTCCAGTTTAAAAAATCTTCTGATGAATACACATTCAGACCTCTCCAAGAATCAGAAATCATCCAGTTTTTTCCTTTCCATACAAAAACTTTTGGCCCTTCACCACGGTCTTTTATAATTTTTGTTCCGCTGTCTTTCCAGTTGTATAAATCTTTACTGTCGGCATAATAAATCGATTTTCCATCATTTTCATTGTTATAAAACATTCTCCAAGTTCCGTTTGGGAGTCTGAAAACAGATGCATCAATACATCGATCAGACGCGAGTTTTAGTTCCGATTCAAATTTCCAATTCATTAAATCAGAACTTGTCAGATGAATGATTGAACGTGGATGATACCAATCATTAAAGATTCCGGGAACAATCGTTAAATACATATGATATTTGTTCTTGTATTTTATAACATCAGGCGCCCAATAGGTTACGTCTTTTAGTTTGTAATTTATTGAACAAGTATCTTTATAAATCCATTTTGCACCATCAATGGATGTTGCCACGCCAATTTTTGTTCCATGTACCCAAGTAATTCCTTTTGCGGTTGAATCTTTTGCTCTTCTATTGGTATAAAACATAAACCATTTTTTTTCTTTTTCGTTCCATATAATGGTTGGATCGGCTGCTCCGTCAAAAATTGGATCTCGGTAAAGTGGTTTTGGCGCAATATGCTTCAAGTCTTTTTTTGCTTCTTCTTGCGCATTCAATGTTATGCTGAAAAATACAACAACAAAGTTTAAGAAAAGATATTTTGAGTTTAGTTTCATTCCACTTTATTTAAAAATTGCTCTCGCAGATTTTGCAGATTATTTACTTTGATTATTATTTGCTTTACTTTCCCAATCATCTGTTCTAAAAGGTGATGCTGGCAAGTTTTCTGTGTTGAATAAATTAGGCTCTGGAACCGCTTTCCATGCAAAACGTACCGCAACTGGTTCTTTTACCTGTGTAGAAGAAACTAGAATTGTTTTCCTTTGATTTTTGCTGATGCAGGATAAAATACCTGATCTTTCCCTGCTATTTCAAATTCCTTTAAATCTTCTTTGCTTTTTTTAAATCCATTCTGTACATCATCAAAAAATAATTCTATTGAATGTTTTTTGGCCGTCATGTGATTGTAAGTTGGACCTGAATAAATCAGGTTTTTATATCCGTATGTTTTTGCTTTTGCAATTAAAGCCAGACGATAACCAACTGTTTGCTTATCAATCGGGTGGATATTTGTTGCATTTCCAACATCTGTTGTTACCACCATACCTGAATTTGATATTGATTTTGAAGCCATTAATTGTGCTTCTCTAATATCTGGATTTTGACCTTTATGTGGTGCAATCTGAACATAATAAAAAGGGAAATCTCCCTGATTCCAGTCGCTCCTCCAATTTTTTACCATTGCAGGAAAAAGACTTCTGTACAAAAATGCTTTTTCTGCATTACTTTCGCCCTGATACCAAATAACACCTTTTATGGTATAATTAATCAAAGGATGAAGCATCGCATTGTATAATACATACGACGTTTTATTTTCTTCTTTTTTAGGCTTTTTAAGTTGACTTTTAAATGAGGGATTATTGTTATTCGCTAGTCTTTCATTCTTTAAATCAGCATAATATGTTTCCAACTTTTCTTGAAATATTTTTTCATTTTTTGCATCTTGTTCCAAAATTGGAATAAAATCTGTGTTTTGCTCTAAAACAGACTGAGAAGTCCAAGCTTCAGCTTTTGTACCTCCCCAAGAAGTCGAAATTAATCCAATTGGAACTTTTAAATTCTGGTATAGATCCCTACCAAAAAAATAAGCAACTGCCGAGAAAGTTTTGATTGTAGATGGTGAACATTCTGCCCATTTTCCTGTTACATCATCGAGTGGTTTTTGAGAAGCTTTCGTTAATACTGTAAACAATCTTATGGATGGAAAATTGGCGTTTTGGATTTCTTCTTCATAATTTTTAACTCCCGTTTTCCATGTTCCCTCTTCTTTTCCAACAGGAAAATACATATTGGATTGGCCTGAACAAACCCAAACTTCACCAATCAGAATATTTTTTAAAATAATGTCATTAGAAGCTTTAATTATAATATCATAAGGCTTTTCGCTTCCTTTTGGCGTTTCTACAGCAATTTTCCAATTTCCTTCAGGATTTGCTACTGTTTCAACAGGAATGTTTTGCCATCCTAAAGAGATCATAATCTTTTCATTTGGAGCTGCCCATCCCCATAAATTCACTTTTGAATTCTGCTGCAAAACCATGTTATCACCAACTAATGCTGGCAATTTTACCTGCGCATTAACTGTTAATTTTATTCCTAAAAAAATAAATAATGCAAAAAAAATATTTCTACAAATCATTGATTCAATAATTTTAATCTTAATTTTCTAAAGATAAATCACTATAACGATATCGGTATCCTGTTCTTTCCTGTAATTACAGTTTAGCAACAATAAAGCTCTAAGTATGTTAGTCAAATTTGATACTTATAAAAAAACCGTCTCCTAAAAGACGGTTTTAGAAAAAATTACTAATAACAACCTGAACTTATCGAATCTTGTTTAACTCAACAATAGAATATTAATATCCTGGATTCTGCATTTCCGTTTTCTGTTCGGCAGACAAAGGTTTTCCACTTGAATAAACCCCATCAAGAAAAGTCTGCGGAATTGGACGTAAAGTATGATAATCTTGAATATTTGGCGATGCCTCAATATTATAAGCTTTGGCTCTTGCTACCAAAGTCTTAGTTCTGCTCAAATCCTGCCAACGATGAAACTCACCACAAAGTTCTCTTGTACGCTCGTTTAGAACCAAACACAACATTCTATCATAATCTGATCCGTAACCTAATTTTGTAATTACCGCCATATCTTCAGCCGGAAGTGCAGATACACTTGCTATAGTCAAGCTGGTAGCATTGGTAGTAACAGCAATATTATTAGATTCGTAATAGGAATTTTCAGGGATATAAGAAATTGGAATTCCGGCCTGTCCAGAAGTTGTCCATGCTGCAGATCCGTCTACATAAGCCGAACGATTCTCGCCTGTTTTATAAGCAGCGCGGGTACGAACAGCATTAATATAAGGCAAAGCATCTGCAAAGGATGCTGATCCTGCTTTTGCTAAACGTATTTTTGCTTCGGCAGCCATCAAATACGTTTCTGCAGAACGAGCCAATATGATATCACGAGATCCTTTAATATTACTCAAATCTATTCTGTTTCCGTCCATATACTTGCTTAAAGATGGAAATCTAACATCGGCCATTAAACCTACTTTATCTGCTGCATAAGCTACATAAACACTCGGAATTGTTTTTCCTGTTTTGGAATAAATAATAGCATCTGTATTTTTAGTTTTTGCAAATCGGGTATCAGAAGCATTGTTTACCACATACATAATTCCTAAGTCACCATTTTTATAAATAGCTCCCGATGCATTATTGACTATACTTTTTGTTTGAAAACTTTTCCAAAAACGCGAATCGTTTACATGATCAAAAACATCATACACAAAATAAGTAGGCGCCAAACGGCTAAATGGTCTTCCTCCAGCAAGGTTACGTCTCATTTGTGGTAATTGGTCATAAGTAGAAAGGAAATACAAATGTTGCTGATTCCCTCCTGTCGTCAAAGTACTATTATTAAACTGAGCAGATAATATTAGCTCTCCAAGTTTTTCATTTGCTCCATCAGCAATAGTATAATTCCATAAATTATCAAAATTTGGTGCCAACGGATGATGCGAAATAACCTCATCAGATAAAGTTACTACCTGTTGCAAATCGGCTGTTTTAGTTGCAGAATTCCAAGAGTCATTAATTTCACTCGCACGAAACAAATAGGCTTTTGCCAAATAATGTGCTGCTGCATCTTTCGTTATTTTTGCAGGAGCTCCCGCATTAGAAAGTAAATTATAAGCTTGTGTAAAATCTTCAATTACTTGAGTTAAAACTTCCTGTGGCGTTGCTCTTGTAAACTCTAACTGAACTGTTGCACTTGTTTTCAGATTTAAAGGTACTGCCCCGTACTGGCTTACTAATTTCAAATAACTAAAAGCTCTCAAAAAATATCCTTCTCCCAATGCTGTTTTCTTAATAGCGTCATTAGTTGATACAATATCAGTAGCGGCTTCAATAAGTTGATTTGCATTTCCAACTCCAATATATAAGTTATCCCAATTGGTATTTGCAGCAACAGTATTAGCATTATTAACTGTAACAAAAGCTTTGAAACCTGAAGAATAGGAATTCCAAATCCAGTTTGAAGGGTCACCTCCAGCATGGAACTCATCTGTACCTGATTCTGAAACCGCAAGAGGCACTTCACCTACAAATTCGGCTGCCAAAACCTGATAAGTTGTTCCAATCGCCAAAGCCTGAATTCCTGCTTCGGTTTTATAATAATCTTTATTATATGCAGTAGTCAGTTCTTCGTCAAGAAAATCTTTATTACACGAAGTGCTTAAAGCCAAAGTGGCAAGCAGCATCAAATTAATATATCTTTTTTTATAATTTTTCATAATGTTGTCTTTTTGAATTATTTTAAAATTCGACATTCAGTCCTAAAGTCATACCACGGTTTGAAGCAGTTGTTTGTGTATCTAAATCAGTCCACTTCACTTTAGTAAAAATCATCCCTAAATTATTAGCCTGGCAGTACAATCTCAGCTTTGCAAGACCTAATTTCTGTACAAACTCCTTATCAAAACGATACCCAAGAGAAATGTTTCTTATTTTTAAGAATGAACCATTTCGGTATCCTAGTACTGGGTAATAAGGGTCTCCAGTTCCTGCAGAATAAATTGGTTTCTGATATTCTGCATTTGTATTATTATCTGTATAATAATTGATTTGTCTCTGACTTCCTTTTGCTCCTTCATTCTCCCCTAAAGTATCGTATAAATACCCCATACGACCGTAAACAAAAATTGAAAAATCTACGTTTTTGTATGTCAAAGTATTGGTCATACCCACAATATATTTAGGATCTTTAGAACCAATAATAACACGGTCATTATTAGCATCAATTTTATAATCGCCATTTTGATCAACTGGTCTAGCATTACCAAAAGAAAAAATATTTGAACCTGCAGCAGCATTAAATTTTGCCATTTCAGCAGCATCTTCAGGTTTCCAGATTCCATTTGACGCAAAACCATAAATTACATTTTGCGAATTTCCAATAAACAAATTGTTGTTAATGTCGTCAAACTTTCCATTTTGAAGTGATACAATTTTGTTCTGCTGATACGAAGCACTAAGATTAGTTGACCATTCAAAATCTTTAGCTGCAACATTTATAGTATTTAAAGTTAACTCGACACCTTGTCCTTCTGTTTCTCCGACATTTCTATAAGTATCTTTAACTCCACCAGTAGTTGGAACACTACTTTTAAGTAATAAATCTGTTGTTTTACTTGTGAAATAATCCAAAGCTCCCGAAATTCTGTTACTGAAAACTGAGAAATCTATACCGTAGTTAAACTGCGCTGTTTTTTCCCAACCTAAATCAACATTTCCTAACGAAGTGTTGTTTACCACACCCGATCCAGTTGGATACACTATACCAATTAGTGGTGGCTGAGTAGCATATGCAGGAACGGCTGCGTTACCAGTAACCCCATAACCTACTCTAATTTTTAACTGATTAAGCCAGCTTACATTTTCAAGGAATTTTTCCTTATTAATGACCCATGCCGCAGATGCACTAGGGAAAAACGCCCATCTGTTATTTGCAGCTAATTGCGAAGCTCCGTCATAACGACCAGAAGCCGTAAGCAAATATTTATCGGTATAACCATAACTTATTCTTCCCATGTAAGACAATAAACCAGTATCTACTAATCCTGAAGAATATCCAGCAAGAGTAACGTTTGCAGGATTCAAAGCATTCCATTTGTTTGCCGGATTTTTAATATCGTTAGCAGACATAGAACTATTCTCGTTATGATATTCGGTCTGGCTCATCAACAATGTTCCACCAATAGTATGATTCCCAAAAGTTTTGTTATACAAAAGCAAGTTATCTAGTGTATATGAAATGGTTTTTTCATTTGCCAATGAAGCAAAACTTGTTCCTGAACGAATTGCCGATTTACCATCCAAATACACTCCATCACGGTAAGAAGTAAGATCTGGTCCAAAATTGATACGGTATTTCAATCCGTCTAATTTCGACGAAATTGCTCCTAAATCAAACTGAGCATACAAGCTACCAAAAGCACGAAGTGTTACACGTTGGTCTTGAGACAATTTATATTCGTCAACAGGAGTTCTAATCGTAGAATCTCCTCCTGGATTGTCAATTCTGTTTCCGTTACTGTCGTAAGGAACTGCATACGGAAGATTTGTTCTTGCTGTTGCATAAATTCCAGTTGAACTTGTAACAGCAGTTCTTCCGACATTAGACTGCCCATATTCGTTTACACCATAACTTGTATTAAGACTTACCCCCATTGAAAACCATTTAGTCGGAGTAATATCAACATTCGCAGTACCACTGTAACGTACATAACTTTGTCCGAACAGGGTTCCTGTATTATTTAAGTATCCAAATGAACCATAACCTTTCATTTTTTCAGTTCCGCCACTAACTGCGAGGGTATGCTGTTGTGTATTTCCTGTTCTGGTTACAAATTTACTCCAGTCAGTAGTAGCTACTTTAGATCCATCCCAAGTTGTAGTAAGATTTCCATTGGCATCTCTCCATCCCTTTTCGACATTTGCCCATGCTGCTGGATCGGCAGAAGCCAAAAAGATCAGTCGGTCATTTTCAATATTTGGAGCATCCCCCTTTGGAAAAGCTGATGGATTAGAATAATATCTTCCCCAACGACGAAACTCAATATATTCACCAGCAGTCATCATTGGAGCATTTTCATGAATGGTTTCGGTCATTAATGAGGTATCATAATTCAAAGTAAATTTTCCGTTTTTACCTTTTTTCGTTGTTACGATAATAACTCCATTTGCACCACGAGAACCGTAAATAGCAGTTGCAGAAGCATCTTTCAAAACGTCAATAGTTTCAATATCAGTAGGATTTAAAAAGTCTATACCTCCTGAATTAGGATCTACACTAATTTTACCAGTTGTCGCATCGGTTACCAGTCTTGAATTTAAAGGAATACCATCTACAACGTAAAGAGGTGCATTTGATGCCGAAATAGATCGAGCACCACGAATGGTAATAGCTCCAACCGTTCCTGGACGTTCTGTAGATGCTACATCTACACCGGCAGCTTTACCCTGCATGGCCTGAACCGCATTCACAACTGGTCTTGAAGCAATATCTTCAGCATTTACACTTACGATAGATCCTGTAAGATCCTTTTTCTTTTTTACTCCGTAACCTACTACGACTACCTCCTCCAAAGAGTTGTCGTCTTCCTTCAATACGACATTGTAAACAGCTGCCTGTCCAACAGGAATTTCTTGTTTTTTAAAACCGATAAAACTGTAGGTAAGAACATCTCCTGAAGCCGCATTAATGGAATAACTTCCATCCAGATCAGTACTTACACCGTTCTGGCTTCCCTTAATAAGTACATTAACTCCTGGAATCGGTAATCCGGAAGCGTCTTTGACAGTACCTTTCACTACTTTGTTCTGCGCATAGCCAGTTGCATGAAATAATACAAGCATGCCTATTAGCAGCAGTACATTCAAATTGTTTTTCATAAAAGTTAAATTTGGTTAAATAATTAGTTAATCAAATTTATTTAGAAGTAAATTTCGTAGTGTCCTGTAGTATCCTGTTAAACCTACCTGCTACACCCTTAATTTACAGTGTATTAAATACACTTATTAACTTTTTTTTAACCAATAAAATCCTTACAAGCCTTGATTTTAAAGGAACGAATAAAAAAATATCAAAAACAAAACAAACAAAGACTTAAATATAAATAGTCGCAATTTTTATCAAAATTTTTTAAACATAAATAAATTAACACGTAAAATAAGTGCGATTTCAATATTTTAAAAAACTATTTAAAATAAATCTGTTATTTTATCCAGAATACAAGTTCATTTTTGATGATTAAATCCAAAAAAAATCGTCTCAAATGAGACGATTTTCTTCTTCAAAAACAAAAAATAATGCTGGGGCAAAATTCACTAATCATAACCAAGGTTTTGATCATACAATCCTGGAACTGCAAGCAATTCTGTTAAAGGAATTGGATACAGCAACGAATTGTTATCAATAGTTCTGATTTTGTTTTCAGTATCTTCAGCAGCTTTCCAAGCATTCATGATGGTTACCGCTTTACCAGATCTTATTAAATCAAACCATCTTGTTCCTTCTGCAAAAAACTCTTTTCTTCTTTCTGCAAACAATTGATCCAAAGTGATGTTAGAAGCATTTGCTGTAATTCCTGCTCTAGTTCTTACTTTGTTTACAATATCATCCACTTCTGCTTGAGAACCACCACCGCCGTGAAGCGTACATTCAGCCATTAACATCAATACATCTGTGTAGCGAGTAATCATAAAATCTACTCCCCAGTCTTCACGACCGTTTCCGTATCTTGTTGCATCTATGTATTTTTTAAAAACTGGAAGTGTGTAACTACCTTTATAAGTTCCAGAAGCTACAGTATAACTTGTGGCAATTCCGAAAATTTTCCTTTTATCTGTTGCCGCAAACAAACTCATAAATCCATTAGAAATTGGTTTGGCTTCTAAAGAGCCTTGTGCTGATAAGTTTAAAGAAGCAAAATAAGGTTCATAGCCTAATTCTACCATAAAATTACCTCCAACTGGAGTTGAAATGTTCTGAGTATACGGAATTACCAATACATTTTCTTTATTAGCATTCCCTTCTGTTTTAAAAATCGGATCGTAATCTGTTCCAAAAGCATATAAGCCACTTAGCTTAATGTCGTTTAATTCTTTGTATGCTTTGTCCCATTCATTTAGTCCTAATGTTGAACCATCAATTCCGTAAGTTGGACTTGAACGTGTCATATAAACCAAACCTAATAATGCTTTTGCACCATACTTAGTAACACGTCCAAAATTTGCAGTATCATAAGACGGGGCAAGATCTGGGATAGCCAGTTCTAAGTCTGAAATAATTAATTTGTAAACATCTGCAACGGCAGTTCTTGGAATTTTCGCTGCTTCCTGAGCCGTTAAAGTTTTATCAATTAACGGAACACGGCCAAACCATCTTACTAAATCAAAATAACAAAATGCTCTCAAAAAACGAGCTTCTGCAGCCATTGAAGTTTTATCAGCGGGATTGGTGAAAATCACATCTCCTTTTTCTGCAATTTTTTCTAATAACTGATTGGCTTTATAAATCGCATTATAATTAGTCAAATAAGCCTCTTTCACATATGTATTAGAACTAATCGAAGTATAAAAACTGTTAATCCCCTCCCAATCTCTTGATGCCTGTGTTGTTGCCATCAAATTATCCGATCTGGTTTCGCTTAAATTCATTAATCGGTTGGCATAACCATAAACAGTAGTTCCGTGAAAAGCTATAGAATAAGTAGCATTTCTGGCTTGTACAAAATCGCCTGGAGTTGCATAAAAGTTTTCGATTGTTCCCTGAGATAAAGGCAACTGTGTCAGTTCATCTGTGCAAGATGATTGTGCAAATAACAATAAAGCGCTTGCTGCTATGAAGATATATTTTTTCATTTTCTTTTAATTAAAATTAATGTTAAGCCCAATTACTAAAGATTTTGCCAAAGGCGCTCCACCATAGTCAACCGGAACAGCAAAATCACTGTTTGAACTTCCTGAAGTGTTTACTGCTTCTGGATTAAAACCTACTTTATATTTATTCCAGTAGAACCAGTTTTCTCCTGTTACATATAATCTTGCGTTATCGATTCTTGAAATTCCTTTAAGCGCTTGTCTTAAGTTATATCCGATTGAAATACTTCTAATACTTACATAATCTGATTTATATAACCAGTCTGTGTTTGCCTGATAACCAAAAGAGGTTCTCCAGTTTCCTCTAACAGCAGGATCAACGTTTAATGAATTTTCTACAGATCCCATTCCCGTACGGTCAATAGCACGTCCTGTTAATCCATAAACTGTTCCTCCGTTTTGTCCTTGAACCAAAACATTCAAATCCAAATCTTTGTATTTAAAAGTGTTCGTGATTCCCCAAGTATATTTTGGAGTTGGATTACCTAAATCCACACGGTCTTCTGAATTGATTTTTTTGTCTCCGTTCTGATCCACATATCTTGGATCTCCTAATACTAATTTATTCCCTCCAATTGTAGTTCCTCCCGCGTCAATATCCGCCTGAGTTACTACTCCGTTTTGTTGTAATCCGAAAATTGTGTACATTGGTTTTCCAACTTCTAATTTTACAAACGGAACACCTCCATCAAATGAATTACTGATTTCAATTTTAGACTGATCTGGTCCCAATGCCAAAACTTTGTTTTCATTATGGCTGATGTTCGCAGAAGTTCTCCATTCAAAACTTGGTGTTTTAACGTTTAGAGAGTTTAACTCAAATTCCCATCCTTGATTCTGTACTTCTCCAATATTAGTTAAATAAGTCTGGAAACCAGAATCTCCCGGAACTGGAACTCTTAAAAGCAATTCGCTATTATTTTTTCTGTATAACTCAAATGTACCAGTAAGTCTGTTTTTAATAAATCCGAAATCCAAACCAAAATCAATACTTTTTGATTCTTCCCAGTGTAATGAAGGATTTGGAATAGAAGCTGCACCTTGACCAATTGCCACTGCACCTCCAATTGAGTAGTTGTATGTTCCAAGAGTTGCATACTGCGCATAACTTCCAATGTTATTACTTCCGTTTATACCAGTACTAGCTCTTAATTTAAATTCGGTTAACCAATCCACATCTTGAAGAAAAGCTTCTTGCTTCACTCTCCACCCTAATGAAAGAGAAGAAAAAGTCCCCCATCTTCTGTCAGTACCGAATTTTGAAGATCCGTCACGTCTGATACTAGCTGCAAAAATGTATTTTTCTTTGTAATTATACTGAAGACGTGAAAAATAAGATAACAATGTATTTTTCTCAGCTGTAGTAGAACCGATAGATCCCGCAGGAAGCGTTTCTATACTTGAACTGTTATAAAGTGCTCCAGAAGACATTGTAGATCTTGTAATTTCATACGAATTGAAAGATTCTCCTAAAAGCACATTAAAACTGTGGTTTCCAAAAGTTCTATCATAAGTAAGCGTATTTTCATTTACAATATTCTGTCTTCTGTATGTATTGTAAGCTCCTCTGATACTTGCAATAACATCATTTGGCGTATAACTTTCATTTACGTTGTCTGAGTTATCAAAGTTAATCGTGCTTTTTAATGTAAAATTTTTAGCAAACTGATAACTCGCATATCCTGAAATTAAATTTCTGTACATTGAATTTCTTCCTGTTCTTGCTAAGGCATTCAGCATATTGGTTGTACTAGATCCCCATGCATAACGAGTGGTATATTTTTCTCCAGCAGCGTTTGAAGCACTTTCAAAAACTGGAGTTGCAGTGAGCGCTTTAAACAAAGTATTGTCTTTCCCTTCAACGCCAGGATCATTTTTAATAGAGTATGAAGGCGCTAAATTGATTCCCATTTTAAAGTTTTCAGACAACTTTACATCAACATTTGCTCTTGCAGAAAAAAGAGAATAATCTGTTCCAATGATATATCCTGTATTTTTTTGATAATTGGCAGAAACATAATAATTCACAGCTTCTGTAGCTCCTGAAGCAGTTAATTGATAGTTGCTGAATTCTCCTGTACGGAAAACTTTATCCTGCCAATCAATATAATCTAGACCAGGATGTCCCGGCATATCCCATCTGTCATCATACAAGTATGTAAAATACCTTGAATTGGATGTTGTAAGCGGAGTCGAAGGGTTTACCGCATTGTAAGCTGCAATTCTCTCAGCAGTAGTCTGACTTGCCGATGCTCCTGCAATTCCAGAACCAACCCATTGTGAATCAATCATCGTTTTAGCACGTTTAATCCATCCTTCTGCAGAAAGCATATCTACTCTGTTGGCTTCTTTATTTACTCCTCCATATGTATTGAAAGTGAATTTTGGTTTTCCTGTTTTACCTTTTTTTGTAGTAATAATAACAACTCCGTTTGAAGCTCTTGAACCATAAATTGCAGCTGCTGAAGCATCTTTTAAAACTTCAATCGAAGCTACATCATTTGGATTCATGTTGTCTAGTGGACTTCCATTAGAAAAACCTCCATTACTGTTTGATCCTTCAGTGTAAATCGGGAATCCGTCAATAACATACAAAGGTTCATTTCCTGCTGTAATAGAACCAGCTCCTCTAATCTCTATACTGAAAGGTTGTCCAGGTAAACCTGTAGTTTGTTTTACACGAACTCCAGCTACTTGTCCAATTAGTCCCTGATCAATTCTTGAAATTGGACGTTCTGTAAAAGTTTCTGTTTTAATTCCTGAAATTGCTCCAGAAGTAAGTTTCTTCTTTTGGGTTCCGTACCCAATTACCACAACTTCGTTTAGGTTCGCACTCTCAGCATCTAGCGAAACATTGTAATTGGCAGCAGCTCCTAATTTTACTTCCTTCTTAACAAATCCCACAAAAGAGAAAATTAATGTTTCTCCTGGTGAGGCAGAAATGGAGTACTTACCGTCAAAATCTGTGCTAGTTGACCTGTTGGTTCCCTTGACAATTACGTTAACTCCTGGTATTGACAATTTGGCTGGATCTGTCACGGTTCCTGTAACCGTTTTTTCTTGCGCAAAACCTGAAGAGTATGCAAACAAGAATAAGATCATAATCAGTAAAAGATTAAGATTGTTTTTCATAAAAGTTTAATTTGGTTAGATATTCAGTTAAAACCAAATTTATTTAGAAGCACTTTTCACAGTATCCTGTGGTATCCTGTTAAACTTCCCAGCAATGACAGTAATTCACAGCGTATTAAATAAATTTATTGTATAATTTTTAACCCGTATAACCTCGTTAAACCTTTATTTGAAAGGGAAAACAAACAATATCTCAAAACAAAAAATACATTAACATAATAAATTACAAATTTTCATTTTTTATCAAAATATTTTATAAAAAGTAAAAAATTACTCCTTAAAAAATAAACATTTACTTATTTTAAACTCCTATTTGTAATTAAGAAAAAAAGCTGTTGATTTATACAACTAGTAAAAACTTTTTCGCACTATTTAAAATCGAAAAAAAATCGTCTCAAATGAGACGATTTTCTTCTTCAAAAACAAAAAATAAAAAGATACTAATATCCTGGATTTTGCCAAGCTGCTTTTTGCGCACTAGACAAGTTTGAACCATCATCGTTTAACAATCCATCAATAAACGTTTGAGGAATTGGACGAAGTTCGTGTTTATTAACTGTAATATTTGGTGCAGCTTCAGCATTAAATGCTTTAGCACGTTTAATAAGCATTCCAGTACGAGAAAGTGTCTCCCAACGCTGCCATTCTCCTAAAAGCTCACGAGTAGACTCATTAAGTATAAAGTTAATCGCACGTTCTTTATCTGTTGAAGCTCCAACTTTAACCATAACCGCTTCATCTTCAGCTGGCAAACTATTCGGAAAAGAAGTCAATCTTAAATCTGAAGCCGCAGTTGTAACTGCAAGTGTTGGATTAGACAAATAATACGTATTCATATCTAAATTAGAAGCTGTAAAGTTTGTAGCTGAACTTCCTGTATTTAAAGGATTTACTTTAAATGCTTGAGAACCGTCATTGTAATAAGATCTGTTTTCTCCAGCTTTCCATTGTGCTCTAACTCTTACCACGTTAATATCCTGCATTGCATTTCCATATTGACCAAGACGAGCATAACATTCTGCACGCACTAAATACGTTTCAGCAAGACGTGCCATAATTACATCACGGTGTGCATCACCTCTTTCAGCAGTACGTGAACCATCTTCCGTTTTGTTGATACCTGCAAAGAAGTTACAAATTGGCTGATTTTTAAAAGTAGGCGCTACATAAACTCCATTTTGGTATAATACTGAAGAGTTAGGTACAAATTGTCCTTTTTTAACAGCCAAAGTTCCTGTAGTAGCAGTTTGTCTAGCTCCTGTATTCCATTCAGGTAGACGGCCATTAACATCTGTCCAAGTTGGTGCCTGTACACTTGCTCCAAATTTAGCATTATTATAGGTATTGTCATTTTTGGTATTCAAAATCATTATAATACCAGGATCACCAACTTTTACACCTGAAGGATTCGGAGTAATTACAGTATTAGCACCATAAACAGTTCTAAATGTTTTCCACATACGTGCATCGTTTACGTGATCAAAAATCCCATAAGTATATTCTGTCGGACGACAACGCTGAAAATCCATACTTCCAATCCATACACCACGTTTTACCCATCCTCCAGAAAAACTTGAGAATTGAGGAGCAAAATAACTATAAGTACGGTTTCCAAAACGACCAACAGTAGATGCATCACCATTATGACCCGCTGCCATCAAAATTTCATTTAACTGCTCATTCGGACAATCAATTCCTGTCCAGTTTGCATATAAATCACTATAATTAGGTGTTAGTGGTCCACGTGCTGTAATTGCGTATGAACATGCATCAATTGCTTCTTTTAGATCCGAATCTTTATAAGCACTATTCCATTTATCATTACGTTCAGACGCACGGAACAATAATGATTTTGCTAAGAAATGCGCTGCAGTTGCTTTTGTCCATGTAATTCCTTTTCCATAAGTAAAAACCTCACCTTCAAAAAGACTATAAGCGGTACGGAAATCTGATATTACTTGTTCCCAACATTTTTCTTCTGTAGCACGCTCGTAGTTACGAACAACTCCTTCGATTGGTTTAGTTTGAAGAACAACACCTCCGTATTGTGCAACAAGTCTGTAATAGTTATATCCTCTTAAAAAATAAGCATGAGCTAAACAACGATTTCTAATCTTCAAATCTGAAATTACCGTTTCTGCTTTTGAAATGATTGTATTACAAGACGCAATACCGTAGTACATTTCATCCCAAAGCGCATTTGGATTTGTCGCATTTCCATTAGCTGCTCCTGTTGCAGTTGATGCTCCTACTGGTCCAAAACGATTATCATAAGTATTCCACATTTCATTTGTAAGGTCATTCGCATTGGTAAATTCATCGGTACCATATAAAGTATTACCGTAAGACCATTCGAAACCAAAATGCCAACGAATATTACCATATAAAGATACGGTTAAAGCCTGAAGACCTTCTGGTGTATCAAAATAAGCTGTCGAATATGCATTTGTTTGTTCTTCGTCAAGAAAGTCTTCTGAACACGAAGTAAAAAATACCCCCGCCATTAATAAAAGACCAATTCCTATATTTTTTATATTATTCATTTTTTTACTTTTATTGTTATACTTCAATTCGCCACAATTCATTAAAACCCAACTTCAACCCCCATAACAAAACTGCGGTTGAAATAAGTTCTATTAGTGTCAAAATCGTACCATTTTAATGACTGGTAGATACTTCCTGGGTTCACAGCCTGAACATATAGCTTCATGTTTGCCAATCCAATTTTATTTGCTAGATCTTTAGATAGATTGTAACCTAAAGAAATATTACGAATTTTTACGAATGATGCTTTTTGAAAACCTAGAAGTCCAGAGAAAGCGTCTTGTGAACCTGAAGTAGCCTGACCTAAAATTGGTTTTTGAAATTCAGCATTTGGATTATCCGGAGTCCAGTAATCTGTTTCACGCTGGTTAGCATGAGCCGTTAAAGCTTCACCTCCTAAAGATGCAGTATATCCTGTACGACCGTAAAGATTTATTCCTAAATCAAATCCTTTATAAGTAAAGTTGTTATTCCATCCCATTGTCCAGTTAGGATTACTATTACCTACAACTACACGATCACTAGCATCCATTTTATAATCACCATTTTGATCTTTTGGTCTTACATTTCCAGGAGTAAATTTGTAACCATTAGCATTCCATTTCGTCATTTCTGCAAGATCCTCTGGAGTATTTTGCCAAATTCCCTGATTATCATATCCATAACGAACAGCAATAGATTCTCCAATAAACCATGAATTGCTTACCATATCATTTGCACCATTCGCTAGTTTTACAATTTGATCTTTTTGCCATGCACCATTTAAATTAGTTTCCCATGTAAATCCGCTAGCAGTTTTTATTGGAATAAGATTAAGAGTTACCTCAACACCATGATTTTTTGTCTGACCAATGTTAGAAACGATGTATGGATAACCTGATACTGGTGGAATATCAACTTGTAAAAGCAAATCTTTAGTATCAGATTTATAAGCATCAATAGTACCACTGATTCTGTTGTTTAAGAAACTAAAATCAACTCCAAGATTGTACTGAGTTGTTTTTTCCCAACCTAAATTTTTATTAGGCATTCCTGTTTGATTAGCAGTATAATAAGGTTCATTTGTAGTAAAACCTGCTACGTTACTCATACCATTAAAAGGAAGGAATATTTGACTAATATTTCCTAAAGTTCCATAAGGATCAACAGAAGAGTTACCTGAAGTACCTACACCTAAACGAAGTTTTAAATTATCAACCCAAGTAACATTTTTTAAGAATTCTTCATTATTAATACGCCACGCTAATGCCGCAGAAGGGAAAAAATCCCATTTATGACCTTCAGATAATTGTGTAACTCCGTCCCAACGTCCTGAAACTGTCAATAGATAACGATTATCAAATCCGTAATTTGTACGAACCATATAAGAACTAATACCACGCTCAGTAAGACCTGAACTCATTCGTGCATTATTCGCCGCATTTGTAGCATCTACAGATCCCATTGCATTCCATAAAAATGAAGGTTTAGGAATATTATTAGCACTCATTGAAGAATTCTCTATATTCCATGATGATGCTGTTTGTAATAAAGTTAATCCAACTTTATGTTTTGCAAACGTACGATCATAGTTAATAATGTTATCTACAGTCCAAGAAAAATCACGACGGTTTTGAAGACGAGCATAATTAACACCAGCACTTCCATTTGAATTCACTTTTAAAGATGATGTACCATCAATATAGGCCCCCTCTCTCCAATGGCGAAAATCAGGTCCGAAATTTATCTTATAAGTAAGTCCATCTAATGATTTTGTCATTTTTCCAAAATCTAAAGTAGCAGAAAAATTCGCCAAAATACGCATTGTTTGAGATTGTTGTGTACTTTTATTCCACTCATCCATAATCGTATAAACTCCTGATTCTCCACCAGGATTAATAATCAAATTACCATTTGCATCATAAGGAACTGCAATATTGTAAATTTGTTTTGCCGCACCATAAATCGCATCTGGAGCTGTACCACTTCTTGCACTTAAAGTTGACATACCATAATCCTGCTCACTCCATGAAACATTAAAAGAGGCATTCATTTTAAACCAATCCACAGGAGTAATATTAGATGTCAGTTTTGCTGTGTAACGTTTATACCACTGTCCTTTTTGAGTACCTTGATTATCCAAATAACCTACAGAACCATAGGTATTTACTTTTTCAGAACCTCCACTTGCACTAATAACGTGCTCTGTGCTAACTCCGCCCTGAGTTACATAATCAGTCCAGTCTGTATTCGTTACTTTAGAAGCATCCCACGAACCGCTTGCCCATCCTTTCAATACATTATCTCTTGAAGTTTGCCCATCTAATGCACTGTCAAAAATCAATCTGTCATTTGCCATAGTTGGCGAATCAGGATGTGCATATTTAGTCGGATCAAGATTATAAGCTGCCCAACGTCTGAAAGTAATAAAATCAGAAGCACTCATTGATGGCGCTCTGTCAACAATTTCAGAAGTAGTTACAGTACCTGCATAATTTAAAGTAAATCTACCAGCTTTTCCTTGTTTAGTAGTTACAATAATAACTCCATTTGCACCACGAGATCCATAAATAGCTGTCGCCGAAGCATCTTTAAGAATATCCATCGATTCAATATCTCTTGGATTTAAAGTTTCAATTGCAGAAGCAGACATTAATGGAACACCATCCACTACATATAAAGGATCATTACTTGCAGTAAGAGATCGAGTACCACGAATACGAACCGTACCAAGACTACCTGGACGCTCATTTGTCGTAATATCAACCCCGGCAATCTTACCTTGTAATGCTTCAGTAGCATTAGAAACAGGTCGATTCATTAACTGTTGAGCTGATATAGTTGACACCGATCCTGTTACATCAGATTTCTTCTGAGTTCCGTATCCGACAACAACAATCTCATTAAGCTCAGATACTTCATCAGCAAGACTTACATTAATCTCTGAGTTAGTACCAACTGTTTTTTCGACTGTTTTAGAACCAGTAGAAGAAAAAACCAATACTTGTCCTGGCGAAGCACTTATAGAATACTTCCCGTCAAAGTCAGTGCTGGTTCCCTGCTTTGTTCCTTTAATAATCACATTGGCTCCTGGCACAGGCAGCCCGGCTACATCGGTAATTGTCCCCTTAACCGTTTTGTTTTGTGCGAAAACTGATGTGTGCAACAGAGCACACATAAAGAAGACCACAAAAAGACTCCATTTGTTTTTCATAAAAAGTTAAATTTGGTTAGTTAATTAGTTCAACCAAATTTATCCAGAAGAGATTGCCGTTGTATCCTGTAGTATCCTGTTAACTATCAATACATTATATTTTTATTGTGTTTTTTTTAACAGGAAAAGCAGTCTCAACCTACTGATTTTCAAGCATACGCATATTCTCAAAACAGAAATTCTCATATTCAAAATTTATTAAAAATATTTTTAAAGTATTAACTATTTAATACACCTAAACAAATGTATTATTCAAAAATAAACATCAATAATTGTAAATAATACATTTATTAAATTCACAAAAAACAGGACGCTACAGGATAGCATTTTGAATGACAAAAAATATTTTTACTTTATCGTTGTCCCTAATTACGACGGAAAAAATGCTTTAAACACCTTACCAACTTTAAAGACCAGCAACCTAAAAAATGAGAATACAAAAATCATATATCGTCTTTTTCCTCTTTATAACCGTAATTTCTTTTAGTCAAAAAAATGAAAACTCACCATGGCCTAAATCTACTAATATAAATCAGCCGTGGGCAAGATGGTGGTGGATGGGAAGTGCGGTAGATAAACCAAACTTAAAAAGAAGCTTAATCGATTTTCATAAGGTCGGAATTGGCGGTGTCGAAATCACTCCCATATATGGTGTCAAAGGAGAAGAAAACAATTTCATCGATTATCTTTCTCCCAAATGGATGGAAATGCTAGACTATACCATTCATGTTGCAGACAGTCTTCATATGCAAGTGGACATGGTTCTAGGAACAGGATGGCCTTATGGAGGATCGCATGTGACAGTCGCTAATGCCGCAACAAAATTGATTATTGAAAAATATCATATTAAAAAAGACGAGACTATTGATAAAAACATTACACTTCAAAAGCAAAAAGAAAAAAATCCTGCCGAATTATTATATGTAGTTGCTTACGGAAAAGATGGTTCTTACATCAATTTAACCAATCTTCTGAAAAAGAATCAAAACAAAACAAAAGACAAAGGAATTGATGGTAAATCTGTAGAAATTCCAAATCAAACTGATCCTAACAAATTAAAATGGAAAGCTCAAAAAACAGATTATACCATTTATGCTGTTTATAGCGGCAAAACTGGCCAACAAGTAAAAAGAGCGGCGCCAGGAGGAAGTGGTTTTACTTTAGATCATTATTCGCAAGACGCTTTTAATGCTTATGTAGTTCCTTTCAACAATGCATTTAAAGGTCGTGAAGGGAAAATAAGAGCCATTTTTAATGATAGCTATGAAGTTTATGGCACTGATTTTACGCCTAAATTCTTCGAAGAATTTCAAAAATTACGTGGTTACGACCTAAAAAAACAATTACCAATACTACTAAACGAAACCGACGGAGAAATTGGAAACCGTATTAGAAGTGATTATCGCCAAACTATTGGTGATTTATTGTTGAATAAATTTGATAAACCATGGACAGAATGGGCACATTCAAAAAGTTTTAAAACGAAATTACAAGCCCATGGTTCGCCTGGAAATTTAATCGATTTATATGCAGCTGCCGATATTCCAGAGTGTGAAACTTTTGGTTCTATGCCATATGACATTCCAGGTTTTAGAAGAGAAAAAGAAGACATTCGAGAAGGCGATGCTGATCCTGTTATGTTGAAATTTTCTTCATCAGCAGCCCATGTTTCTGGCAAAAATCTAGTTTCATCTGAGACTTTTACTTGGTTGAGAGAACATTTTAAAACAGCTCTTTCGCAATGTAAACCAGAAGCCGAGGATTTGATGCTGAGCGGAATAAATCATATTTTTCTGCACGGTTCGACTTATTCACCAGATCGAGCTGTTTGGCCGGGATGGCAATTTTATGCGTCAGTAAATTTCAATGCAAATAATAATATTTGGGAAGATGCTCCTTCTCTATTCTCTTATATTTCAAACTGCCAATCTTTATTGCAGCAAGGAAAATCAGATAATGAACTTTTGCTTTACTGGCCAATTTTCGACACTTGGGACAAATACCAAAAAGGGGCTTTATTCTTTGAATTCAAAATACATTCACTTCAAGAGTGGCTTCACCCTACAACTTTTTACAGTTCAACAAAAAACCTAATGAATAAAGGTTATGGCGTAGATTTTATCTCAGATAATTTTATTGCCGATGCCAAAGTTGTAAACGGGAAAATCAATCTGAACGGAACAACTTTTAAAGCATTAGTAATTCCGCCAGTGAAAAAAATGCCGCTTGCCACAATCCAAAAACTGATTGAATTGCAAAAAGCTGGTGCCAAAATTATCTTTGAAGGACTTCCAGAATCTGTTCCTGGTTTTAACGATTATAAAAAGCAAGAACAAGAACTTCAAAAGATTTTGACAGCTAATAGCGATTTGGTTAAACCAACTTCGGATATTTTCAAAACTTTAGAAAATGCTCAAATTTATCCAGAAACGCTTGTAAATACAGGTTTAAAATTCATCAGAAGAAATGTTGATGGCGAAAAAATATATTATTTGGTAAATCATACTCCAAAAACAATTGATGATTTTATTCCGATAGAAATAGGAAATAAAGAAGTGGTGATTTTAAATCCGTTGACTAGAGAATTTGGAAATGCAATGGTAAAAAAAGAAGCCAATAGAACTTTGGTTAAAATTAAGATTGCACCAGGAGAATCTTATTTCCTAAAAACAGAAAATACGGCTTCGCAAAAAAAATGGAATTATTACGAACCAATTGCTGAAGCCATACCATTAAAAGGAGACTGGAAAATCAATTTTGACAAAGGCGGACCAGAATTGCCACCAAGCGCAACAGTTTCAACTTTAGAATCTTGGACAAAATTAAGCCCAGAAGCCGAAGCTTTTTCAGGTTCAGCGACATATACTTTACAATTTGAAAATCCAAATAAAAAAATTGAACATTGGAGTTTAAACCTAGGAGATGTTCGCGAAAGCGCAAAAGTTTGGCTAAATGATGAATTTATAGGTACAGCGTGGTCTGTTCCTTATCAATTAAATATCGAAAAATTAAAATCTGGAAAAAATACATTAAAAATTCAAGTAACCAATCTTTCTGCAAACCGCATTCGCAATAAAGAATTAAAAGGCGAAGAATGGAAGATTTTTTATGAAATCAATATGGTCGATAAAGATTATAAAAAATTTGATGCAACAAAATGGGCTCCAATGTCTTCGGGACTTTTAGGACCAATAACAATTACACCATTAAAACAGCAAAACTAACTATTAACTAAGAATACAAAAAATGAAAAAATTATCCTTATTCTTCTCAATATGCTTTTTGTACACCTGTACAATCAGCGCGCAACAGCCATTTGACAAAAAATTAGTTCTAAAACAAATGATTTTAGCCAATGATTATTTCATGCAAAAATGGCCAGAAACAGGTAAAACGATCATCACTAATAAAGAACGTCCAAGTAACATTTGGACACGTGGAGTTTATTATGAAGGATTAATGGCATTGCACGAAATTTTCCCAAAAGAAGCGTATTACGATTATGCCATGTCTTGGTCTGAGTTTCATAAATGGGGATTCAACGGAGGAAATACAACTCGTAACGCCGATAATTACTGTGCTGCTCAAACTTATATTGACTTGTATAATTTAGAACCAGACGCTAAAAAACTAAAAAATACAAAAGCAAATATCAATATGCTTTTAAACACACCTCAATTGGATGATTGGTCTTGGATTGACGCTATACAAATGGGAATGCCAGTTTTTGCAAAATTGGGAGTTTTAGAAAAAGACAATCGTTATTTCGAAAAAATGTATGAAATGTACATGTATTCAAGAAACAAACATGGCGACAATGGGCTTTTCAATCCAAAAGATGGTTTATGGTGGCGCGATGCTGATTTTGATCCTCCATACAAAGAACCAAATGGAAAAAATTGTTACTGGAGCCGTGGAAACGGTTGGGTTATTGGCGCTTTAGCAAAAGTGTTAACCATTATTCCTGAAAACGCACCACACAGAGAGCAATATATTAAAGATTTAAAGGCAATGGCAGCTGCTTTAGTGCCAATTCAAAGACCTGACGGATTTTGGAATGTGAGTTTGCACGATCCAACAAATTTCGGCGAAAAAGAAACTTCTGGAACTGCTTTATTCGTTTACGGAATGGCTTACGGAATCAACAGTGGCATTTTGAAAAAAGAAACCTATTTACCTGTTGTTCAAAAAGCTTGGAATGCCATTACAACTGAAAGTTTACACACAAATGGCTTTTTAGGTTTTTTACAATCGACTGGAAAAGAGCCTAAAGATGGTCAGCCATTATCTTACGATAAAATTCCTGATTTTGAAGATTATGGTTTAGGCTGTTTCTTACTAGCTGGTTCAGAAATTTATAAAATGAAATAATGAAAAACACACTCTTATTTCTTGTTTTAATTCTTTTTAAAACCACGATATTTTCTCAGGAATTTAAGAGAGAAAAATACAATTTCAATTCCGATTGGAAACTAAAAACAGGAGACTCTCAAAATGCAGAGTCTCTTAGTTTTAATGATAATTCGTGGAAAAAAATCACACTCCCTCACGCTTACAATCAAGAAGAAGCTTTCGAAAAAGACATTGAACATCTCACAACCGGAATTGTTTGGTATCGAAAGAAATTCAAGCTTCCTAAAGGAATTAATGACAAAAAAATATTCTTAGAATTTGAAGGCATCCGCCAAGCAGGAACCATTTATATCAACGGACAAAAAATTGGATTGCATGAAAATGGCGTCATGGCTTTTGGTTTTGATATTTCAAATTTAATCAAGCCTTTTCCACAAGAAAATATTGTCGCGCTAAGAATCGACAATGACTGGAAATACAAAGAACAGGCAACTGGAGCTCCTTATCAATGGAATAATATTAATTTCAATGCCAATTACGGCGGAATTCCAAAAAATGTTTTTCTACATATTACCAATAAATTATACCAGACACTTCCACTCTATAACAATCTAAAAACGACTGGAGTTTACATTTATCCTTCAAAAATTAATATTCAAGAAGAAACTGCTGTCATTAATGCTGAAACTGAAGTTCGCAATGAATTTGACACTCAAAAAACTATAGAATATAATGTGATTGTTGAAGATTTGGAAGGAAAAAAAATTGCTTCCTTTTCTGGAGAAAAAACGACAATTTCACCCAATGAAACCAAAATAGTAAAAGCAAATTCTCCTGTAAAAAATCTACATTTTTGGAGTTGGGGTTACGGTTACTTATACACGGTAAAAACCATTTTAAAAATTGACGGTAAAATTGTGGACGAAGTTTCAACCAAAACTGGTTTTAGAAAAACAGCTTTCGCCGAAGGTCAATTTTGGCTTAATGATAGAGTTTTACAAATAAAAGGTTATGCGCAAAGAACCAGCAACGAATGGCCGGCAATTGGAATGTCGGTTCCTGCTTGGCTGAGCGATTTCAGCAATAAATTAATTGTTGAAGGCAATGGAAATTTAGTTCGATGGATGCATGTCACCCCATGGAAACAAGATATTGAATCTTGTGATCGTGTTGGTTTATTGCAAGCAATGCCTGCTGGTGACGCTGAAAAAGATGCACAAGGCGATACTTGGAAACAACGTGTAAATCTGATGCGCGATGCGATTATTTATAACCGAAATAATCCAAGTATTATTTTTTATGAAAGTGGCAACGAATCTATCAGCGAGGCGCACATGCACGAAATGAAAAGCCTGAGAGATACTTATGATCCTTTTGGCGGACGAGCAATTGGTTCGCGTGAAATGTTGGACAGCCAAGAAGCTGAATATGGTGGAGAAATGCTTTACATCAATAAAAGCGCACGAAAACCATTGTGGGCTACAGAATATTCAAGGGATGAGGGAATGCGAAAATACTGGGACGAATTTTCTCCTCCATTTCATAAAGAAGGCGACGGTCCCTTATACAGAGGAAATCCAGCAGCTGACTATAATCATAATCAGGATCGTCATGCGATTGAAAATGTGATTCGATGGTACGATTATTATAGAGAAAGACCTGGAACAGGAAAACGAGTAAATTCTGGTGGTGTCAATATTATTTTTTCAGATTCCAATACACATCATCGAGGCGAATCAAACTATAGAACCAGCGGCGAAGTTGACGCCATGCGTATTCCAAAAGATGGTTATTGGGCACACAAAGTGATGTGGGATGGTTGGGTTGATATAGAAAAGCATCGTACACATATTATGGGACATTGGAATTATGCCGATAATGTTGTTAAGAACATCTATGTCGTTTCTACAGCTTCGAAAGTAGAACTTTTTGTAAACGGAATTTCACAAGGTTTTGGAAAACGAAGCAATGAGTTTTTATTTACTTTCGAAAATATTGCCTTTAAATCAGGCACAATCAAAGCAATTGGTTATAATGAAAACCGAACTATTTTAAGTCAAGATGAAAAAATAACCGTTAGCGAACCATCTCAAATCAAATTAAAATTAATCACACAACCACAAGGAATACTTGCTGATGGTGCTGATACCGCTTTAATTGAAGTTGAAGTATTGGACAAAAATGGTAATCGTTGTCCAATCAGTAATAATATGATTTCATTTTCTATTAAAGGTCCTGTAAACTGGCTTGGCGGAATAGCTCAAGGTCCAAAAAATTATATTCTTTCAAAAGAAATTCCAGTTGAAAATGGCATAAACCGAGTGATGATTCAGTCTTTGGCGAAAGCCGGAAAAATAACTGTTTCTGCTCAATCTGAAGGGTTAAAATCGGATGAAATATCATTTGAGACTAAAACAGTAAATACAATAAACGGTCTTTCAGAAGAGTTACCAGGAAACAATCTGCCTTCTAATCTAGAACGCGGACCTACTCCGAAAACAGCTTCTTATACCCAAAAAAGAATTCCTTTACATATTTTAAATGCGGTTTCTCCTTCAAACAATAATGATACCTATAAAAGTTATGACGACAACGAATTAACTGAATGGAGAAATGATGGAAATATCAATACTGGATCTATAACGTATACGCTTTCAAAACCATCAATTGTTAATGAAGTTGTTGCTAAATTTACAGGCTGGAGAAGCAAAATTTATCCAATCAGGATTTTAGCAGACGGAAAAGAAGTTTTTAAAGGAAATACGACTCAGAGTTTAGGTTATATTACGATTCCGTTGGAGCCTGTTTTGGCAGAAAAAATCACTATTGAATTGATTGGAACAAACAAAGAAAAAGATGTATTTTCGAAAATTGTTGAAGTTGATCCAACAAAAGAATTAGATTTATACAAAGATAAAACATCAGTTGATGCGTCTGGTCAATTACGCATTGTTGAAATAGAATTTTATGAAAAAATCAAATAATTTAAATCGTTTAAAAGCCACATTGCTTTTTCTGTCTCTCTCGTTAACAATTCAGGCACTTTCGCAGAAAAAAGAAATTCCGTTATGGGATAAAATTCCAGACGAAATCGTCTCAAAAGATTATTCTGAAATAGTTGACAAAGATAAAAATGGTATTGCCGATGGAGTTCGAAAAGTAACTTTACCAACGCTGACCGTTTATTTAGCCAATCCAGAAAAATCGAACGGAACTTCTGTTATTATTTGTCCCGGTGGCGCTTATGGCATGCTGGCAATCAACAAAGAAGGCTTTAAAGTTGCTGAATGGTTTAATAGTCTGGGAATAAATGCATTTGTTTTGAAGTATAGATTGCCAAGCGATTTAATTATGAAAAATAAAATTGTTGGTCCTCTTCAAGACGCTCAAGAAGCTATAAGAGTTGTCCGAAGAAATGCTATAAAATGGAAATTGAATCCAAATAAAGTTGGAATTATGGGCTTTTCTGCAGGAGGACATTTGGCTTCTACGCTGTCAACACATTATAATGATAAAGTTTATACTCCATCAGATACTATTAGTGCGAAACCAAATTTTTCTATTTTAATTTATCCTGTTATTTCAATGCAGGAAGGTATTACGCATCAAGGATCTAAAGATAATTTGTTAGGAAAAAATGCTGGTAGCGAATTAGCTGATAAATATTCAAATGAAATACAAATAAATACAGCAACGCCAAAAGCGTTTTTAGTTCATGCAACAGACGACAAAGCGGTTCCTGTTGAAAATAGTATTAATTATTATTTAGGACTAAAGAAAGAAAAGGTTTCAGCAGAAATGCATTTGTATGAAAACGGAGGGCACGGCTTTGGATTAGGCGTAAAAGGGACAAATGCTAATTGGCCAAAAGACTGTGAAAAATGGCTTTCTGAAAACAATTACACCTTAAAACCAGATGGTTATGTTTTCACCTATTTTAAAGGAAATGGCGAAGACGGACTTCATTTGGCTTACAGTGAGGACGGTTACAAATGGATAAGTTTAAAAAACGATACTTCATTTTTAACTCCAGAAGTTGGAAAAGATAAATTGATGCGAGATCCTTGCGTTATCAAGGGCGGAGACGGATTGTATCATATGGTTTGGACCGTGAGCTGGACAGACAGAGGTATTGGTCATGCTTCATCAAAAGATTTGATTCATTGGTCAAAACAAGAATTTATTCCAGTAATGGCGCATGAAGAAAAAGCCAGAAATACATGGGCTCCAGAAATTACTTATGACGAAAAATCAAAAGAATATATGATTTACTGGGCTTCTACAATTGATGGTAAATTCCCTGAAACAAAATCAGAGGAAGAAAAAGGATACAATCATAGAATTTACTACACCACAACTAAAGATTTTAAAAAATTCTCAAAAACAAAATTATTGTATGAACCAGGTTTTAATGTCATAGATGCTTCTATCGTAAAACAAGATCAGCAATATGTTATGTATTTAAAAGATGAAACCAGAAATCCGGCTCAAAAGAATTTAAAAGTGGCTTATAGTAAAAACTTAACTGGTCCTTACACTCCAGCAAGCAAACCAATTACAGGTGATTATTGGGCAGAAGGCCCGACAGCAATAAAAATTGATGGCAACTGGATTGTTTATTTTGATAAATACACGCAAAAAAAATATGGAGCTGTAAAAGAAACTTCAAAAGGCTGGGAAGATATTTCAGAACAAGTAAGTTTCCCAACAGGAACAAGACATGGTACTGTAATCAAAGTTTCAGCTGATGAAATTATGACTTTAAAAAAAGAATAGAATAGTTGATAGTTTACCGAAACTTTTACTTTTTAATTTCTTGAATACTCTAAGTAAAAATGATAAACGCACAAAATTAAATCTGACATGTGCGTTTTGGTAGTATTATAATTTAAGTTTATATTTGCCTTTATGAATAGAAACGGTTGTCTTCCTCCTCCATAATTTTAATAATGTCTCTTGATTTAACGGAGCATACTACTGGATAAACATCTGGTTGTTTTGGTATGCCTATCAAATAATTATTAAAATATACCATAGAGATTGGCGCAAAATTCATGAAAAATTCATATTTATTATTACATCTTGCTGTATTTTTAGCAGGATTCACGGGTGTTTTTGGAAAACTTATTACACTTAATGAAGGATTACTAACACTATATCGAGTAATTTTCTCCGCATTAATTTTATTTGTTCTTACACGGTTTTTAAAATTGGGCGGGCAAACAACGAACAACGAAAAAAAATCAATTGGTAAGGTCGGAATTTTAATTACAATCCACTGGGTTTTCTTTTATGCCAGTATTAAATATTCTAATATATCTATTGGTGTTATTTGTTATTGTCTGACGAGTTTTTTTACAGCTGTTTTTAAACCAATTATTGATAGATCAAAGTTTAAGTTCACTGAACTTTTTCTAAGTGCTCTCACACTTGCAGGAATAAGTCTGATATTTCACTTTGATGCTTCTTATCAATTTGGAATTATTCTTGGTGTTATTTCGTCTGCTTTTGCTGCTTTGTACACCATATACAATGAACGTTTGGTACAATTTTATGACAGCAGACTTATCAACTATTACCAAATGACAGCTGGTTCGCTATTCCTAATTATTTTGCTTCCGTTTTATCTGTACTTTTTTCCAGTAAAAACGATTGTTCCTGATGCTCTTGATACGGTTTATCTTATCTTATTATCATTATTCTGTACTGTTGGTCTTTATGTGGCTTTTGCCGAAGTTCTAAAAAAAATACCCGCTTTTACAGTCAATCTGACTTTTAATCTCGAACCCATTTATGCCATTGTAATTGCTTTTTTATTTTTTAATGAAAGTAAATCTGTAAACACTTCTTTTTATGTTGGCATTTTGTTTATTATTAGTTCTGTTGCATTACAGTCTTATGCATCATACCAATCAAAATCGGTCTGATTTAAACATTATTTATTATATAGAAAGCCCCTTTTTAAGGGGCTTTTGTTTTTAAATCTATTAGGAAGAACCTCTTAATTAAACAATTACCAAATGTAATTATATAACCGAAAATCAATAGTTGTAGAATAATTTTATAATTCTAAAAACAGACTCTTCTGTTACTAAACTACTCAACATGAATATTCCAAATAAGAAAAACAGAATATCAAGCACCAGAACTTCTGAGAAAAAACAGATTTTAAAAAGTTCCTCAAGCAGAACCAACGAAAAAAACAACAGCATCTTTTCAAAAAGAAACTTTGAATATTAACTGCAAGAATACTTTAGAATAATTTATAACACCTTAACGAATTGAGATATGAAAGATCAAGAAATATGTAGAAACAATCTTAAAGGAAAAAATGTAGTGATTACTGGTGCAAGCAGCGGTGTAGGTCGAGCAGCTGCTGAAGCTTTTGCAAATGAAGGCTGTAATATTATTGCAGTAGCAAGAGGTCAGAAAGGGATTTATGATGTTGTGGAATATTGTCGTGCCCTTGGTGTTTCGGCTATTGGTGTTTCGGCAGATATGTCAATTGCAGAAGACGTAAATAGAGTTGTTAGCGAGGCTTTAGAAGCGTATGGAAAAATTGATATCTGGATCAATAATGCTGGTGTAATGGCCAGTGGGAAATTTGAAGAAATTCCAATGGAAATTCACGAGCAAGTCCTTAAAACCAATTTGTTCGGATATATGCATGGAGCTTATAATGCAATTAGAATTTTTAAAGAACAAAATAAAGGCATTCTGATTAACAATGTTTCTATCGGAGGATTTATGCCAGCGCCATACAGTGCCGTATACTCTGCATCCAAATATGGAATTAGAGGTATGATGGAATGTCTTCAGGGCGAAATATCGAACAGAAAAAATATTCATATCTGTAATCTTTACCCTCAATTACAAAATTCTACAGGTAATCTGCATTCAGCAAAGTACTCAGGATTTGATATGAAAATTTCTTCTATAGCATCTGATCCACGCGATACTGCAGCGCAAATGGTCAATCTTGCAAAACATCCAAGAAAAGATTTGTTTCCAGATTTACGAGCTTCGGCAATTACAAAAACCTATCAATTATTTCCAAAACTGATAATAAACACGGCATCAGCTGTTGTTAGAACAAAAATGAAGCTTAACACCGAAAAAGAGAATAACCCCGGAAATGTTTTAACAAATTCTAACGAACCACTGCGCGTTTACGGAAATCCACCTTCCAAAACGGTTAGTAATCTCAAATTAGCACTTTTCGCGGGACTGGGATTCGGTATAGGTTTTCTGTTGGTCAACAAAAAATAGAGTCTTCTTTATTTAAAATTGTTAATCACAACGATTACATTTCCTTTAAATTAACTTCTTTCTTTTCGCCATCTTTGTCTATGGTTACACGCTTCTCAATATTGGCTTTGTCCACATATGATGCTCTTGCTGTGCCATAATTTGTTGTAGAACCCGTATATCCCCAATAGTTATAATAGTTTGTATAACCTGAAACATAGGAGTAGTTATACGAGTTAGAAAAATCAAAGCTAGCCATAATCACATAAGTACCTGGCATTAGGTCTGAAAACTCAAAATGTCCTTCGTCATCATAAACTTTGGCTTTTTTGACAGAATAACCAAAATCACGATTCAAAGGAACTTCAGGCATTTTTTTCTGTTTACGGATTTTACTATTCACTTCTACCCACTCTTCATAATAGGCAGAACTAGGAAAAAGTGTAATCTCCGTTCCTTTTGGTGCATATTGTTTCTTTGCAGTATTAACTAGACCTCCTAGTTTTTTACCCGAATTTGCTCGTGCATAGGCTGTACCAATAACTACACTATTTCCTTTAGTGATTTGTTGCACCACCTCTTCTTTGTTGAATTTATTTTTAATAGGTTGATAATCCAACTCCTCATTCACTGTAATTTCCCACATTCCTTTACCCATCGACATTTCTCGCTGCCAAAGACGGCGATCTTTTTTGTCTACGATATAATTGTAGACAGCATTAGTGCTTTCTTCTGAAACCGTTACAAGCCAAGTCTCATGTTTACCTGTCTTTAGAGAATTAAAAATAAAACTTTTTACTTCTTTTATACTGTAATATTCGACAAGCACATTAGATTCATCATTATAATAAAACTGTGGAATTCGGGCTTTGTAACCAACGTCCAAAGGTAATGTTCCTATCATATGATCCATCCAACTCCAGTCAATATAGTCGCCTGTAGGATGCAGATTAAGCTTTTTACTTTTTTTAGTTTTCTTAGAGTAGTAAGTCCCCGTAACAGCCTCACCAAAGTTCAGATTTAGTTTTGTAGTCTTACCATCACTGACATAACTTATTGGTTTTAGTGTCACATCATCTACCGTAGTAGTTCTAGAAGTCACAAATGAATTATCTTTTGGTGTATAGATACTAGACAAACTCAACTGATTATTAGCCGCTACAATATCATAGGCCAATGATCCTTGCTTTGTCCAACTAGTATCTTTGACATAATAAACAGTAAAAAGTGATTTTTCAGGTTTGATATATTTGGTATTGATATCCTTGCTGCCAGGTGCAACTGTTTTTTGACAGAATGCAGCAAATGAAAGCAGGCTCGCTGCTAAAACAAGTGCAGATAATTTCATGAAATATGGTTTAATGGGGCAATTTGTTTTGTACTTAATTTCTTAATCAAAGATAAAAAAGTTTTTACTTTTCTTGCTAACAAATTGTCTTTAAAACTATAGAGCAAAAATCTTCGTATATAATTTTAAAGCACTATTTTATGGAAACGTTATCTACCCTTTCTGAAAAAATCCTACAGCTTCTTTCTACGAGATACAATTCTAGTTTTACTTTAGAAGAATTGAGAAATCTCATAAATCCAATTTCGCGTATTTCAAAAACCTCTGTTTATTATATTTTTGCTGAGCGAAAAGACCAAGCATTACTTATGGATGCACTAATATCATTAAATGATCAGGGTTATATCTTTTTAGACTCAGTTACTGATGAAAGCTGCATCACCTTAAAAGGTTTGATCAAAATTGATAGCAAAGTGTATTGCAATTAGGTTTATGTTTTAAATTTTACAAAACAAATAGGCCTTCAATTACTTGAAAGCCTATTCTAAAAAAACACAACAAAACTAAAACTTATAATTTCAGAATTACCTTCTCTGGATAATCTGTAATAATTCCGTCCACTTTGAGCTGGATCATATTATCGATAGCTTTGTCATCGTTAACAGTCCACGGAATAATTTTTATTTTTAAAAGCCTCAAAGAATCTACTGCTTCTTTATTTAACAGTTTATAATGCGGACTATAAATTTCTGGTTTAAAATCAAGCAATAAAAGGTTTTCAGCTATAGTCCCTTCACCAACCAAATAAGCCAATTTTGTTTTTGGATACTTTTTATGCATCACATTTAAGACCGTTGGATCAAAAGACTGAATATTTATCTTCTTTTCGATACCTTTTTCTTTAATGATTTTCATTACCATTTGAGTAAAAACTTCTGGCTCAGGTTGTCTTTTTCCATAATCAGATTTTTCAGATTTTATTTCGATATTATAACGAACAGGTTTTAAATTGTTTTTGGCAATATAGTGTTCAATAGTATCGATCAATTCTGACAGCAAAGGCTTATATGTTTTTTGTTTTTGCTGGTTTGGAAAATTAGCATTTCCTCTTGAACCTCCATCAAACTTTCTGATGCTGTCGTAGGTCATTTCATAGAGATTATAACTCTTTTCCTTATCCTTTGCAATTGGGTTTCCTGCAAAATCCGACATGTACTGAGAAGATATAAAAGGCTCGTGAGAAACGACAACTTTTTGATCTTTAGAAATTACAACATCCAATTCTAGAACATCAACACCTTTATTTACAGCGCTGATAAAAGCAGGAATTGAATTTTCTGGAAAATTCCCTCGATCGCCACGATGTCCTTGTACTTCAATTTTTGAAGTTTTTGCTTTTTGACTTCCACAAGAATATATCGCTAAAACCGTTATTAAAACACAGCTTATCTTTTTGATTTTTATCATTTTATAAAATCGATTATTTTACTTTATCTATTCTGTAAGTTGTATTTGCGGCATGCGTTTTTCCAAACATATCTGTTGCTTTAATTTCGATAGCATGTTCACCAATAGCAAGATCAGACGGAATGTTTCCTCTCCAAACGTGTGTACTTTTTTCAGGATCTGATGAACGTTTTCCTGGCATAAGCACCTCAGACAATTCCCATTCGTAAACCAATTCTACGTATGATGGATCTTGAACCTCTACATATTCCATTTCTTTCCATTCTCCTTGATCTACGCGGTAAACCACTTTGTCTTTTTTACTTCCCATAAAGAAATTAGCAAATACACCAGATTTTGTACGTTTTGCTTTTGCCACTACTTTTGGAGCGAAAACTTTCATTTGATAATTTTCTGGTTTTCCTGCCACTTTGTAATCAACTGTATATTTGTTTCCATTAAAATGAATGAAAGCATATCCTTTTGGAGTTCCGTCTCTCATCACTGAAATTGGAATTCCTTTTTCATCCAGTTTTCCAGAATACCAATCTCCTGAAGTGGTTCCGATATTGTAATGATGGTGCGGTGTTTCCTGTAACCAGCCATCTTTCTTTTCGAAAAAATCTTGTCTCTGTAAATGTGTATGCGCCGAAAGCGAAAGTGTGTTTGGAAAATCCTTCAACAATTCGAATAATTTTTGACGGTCTTCATCTCTAAAAGAATCATCTTTAGTATCTGGCTCACTTATTGGAATATGGAAAGCCAAAACAATTAAATTGTCTTTTGGAACAAGTTTCAAATCATTTTCTATGAATTTTAATTGCTCTTCTGTAAAACCTCCCCAATACCCTTCATGATCTCTTGGATCTGGATATAATACATCATCCATTACAATAAAATGCACTTTTCCGTAATTGAAAGCATAATTGGCTGGACCAAAATGAGCTTCGTACGTTTCATCAGCTAAATGATCTGCTTTAGCATCAAAATTTAAATCGTGATTCCCTAAAAGATTGTACCACGGAATTCCGACTTTCTTCACTGCCTGAATATACGGATTGAATAAACTCAAATCATTTCCAACCAAATCTCCCATACTTAGTCCAAACGGGATATTTTTGATTCCTTCTACTTCAGCAACAATTCCTCTTGTAAAAAAATCAACTTCTTCCAGTGTATAAGGTTGAGGATCTCCAAAAACAAGCGCTGTAAAATCAGCCGTTTCTTTTTGAGAAATCAATCCAAAATCTACAGATTCTGGAAGTTTTCCTGTTGGCGCTACTCCTTCAAACTTACCTTTTGGAGAACCAGCAGGCTTATGATTGTAGAAAAACTGAGGTAAATTGTCCTTATTCACCTGAATTTTATAAGCCGACGGTTTGATTACCGCTATAATAGCATCGTCTTTTAACGGAAGTTCGTAGTTTCCTTTTTTATCTGTTAAAACTACTTCGCGACCATTTGTAACCGCAACATTAGCAATTCCTTTTTCCTTTTTTTCTCTTTTACCGTTTTGATTCAAATCCTCATAAACGATTCCTTTTACAGTTGTCTGCGCTGTCAAAACACCACAAAACAAAACTGCACTATAAATAAATGTCTTTTTCATTTTTGATTTTATTTGTCCCACCAAACTTTGGTATTAATATTATCACCGCCAACCATTTCAACAGCTTCTAAATAGTTTGCATTATTTTTAATCTGCTGATTATCTGGATAAGTAAATCTAGATGGCATAATTCCGTTATTCAGCATTGCAGTTGTGGTTGGTAATACAGGAAGTCCCGTTCTACGATATTCAAACCATTGCTGATAATCTGTAAAATACAAAGCGTAGTATTTTTGCAACATGATTCTTTCTAGCGTTCCGTCATACTTCGCTTCTGCTTTATCAAAATATGTGGTTGGAGTTGTTGCTTTTAATTGTTCAATTCCTGCTCTAACCCCTTTTTCGTAATGTCCTTGTGCATCTGCAATAAGACCACGTTGCGCTAATTCTGCTTTGATAAATTCAACTTCAGCATACGTTAAAATTAAAATCTGCATCGGGTTTTGTACTTGTGTATTCAAAAGTGTAGAAGCATTGTATTTAAACTGAGAATCTGCACCAGCATAAGCACTTGTAATTCCTTTAAATCCTATTGGAGCATTAGTTACCAAAGCTGTTGCTCCTGTAGCAATTATCGCTCTTCTTGGATCTTCGAGCGTATTTAGGTTATCAATAAAGAAAGAAGCCATTTTGATATTCAAATTAAAATCTTGAGGTCTTCCCCATGGAGACATATTCGGAGAAACACCCGTTACTTTCAAAATTGCACTTTCAGCAGTAGTGGTAAAAACTGGGTAAATTTCTGGATGATTGGCCATATATGCTAGTTTCTCAAAAGCTCCTGTTTCTGTTCTGTTTGAAACTCTTAGCAACAATCTCATCAATAAAGAATTCGTAAACTTCTTCCATTTTAACACATTATTCTGAAACAAAATATCTTCCGTATAAATCATAGCTTTACTGGTATCATACAGCGTATTGGCTCTTTCTAAATCAGCTAAAAGTGTTTCATAAATAAACTCTTGCTTATCGTATTTCGGATATAAAATCGCGTCTTCTCCACGCACTGCTTCCGTCATCGGAATTGGACCGAAAAGATCCGTAAGATTGGCATAAACCAAAGCATTAAGAGTTAAAGCAACCGCCTCGTAATTACCATCTCCAGCTTTTACTGAAGCCATACGCATTTCTCTAATATTAGAAAGCCATTTGTAATAGTTATTCCAAGCCGAGTTACCAATATTATTGCTCACATCATAACGATGCAAACCACCCGTAATACTTGGAAAAGGAAGTGAAACCTGCATTAAATTGAAGGTAACATCTACACTTTGACTTGCATTTTGCGAAGCCACTCCGTAAATAATCGGGTTTAATAATGTTCCTGGACTTATTTCTGTAATAAGGTTCGGATTTTCATTTAATTCTTCGAAACCTGATGAACAAGAAATGCTAATTCCTGTTAGTAATAGAAGTATTGCTGTAATTTTTATCTTTTTCATTGTCTTATTATAAAGTCAAACTTAAATTGAAACCATAAGTAGCTGGTGATGGCATTTGTCCCATTTCGATACCTGGCAAAATGGTATCTCCGTTTAATGCTGCTGTTTCTGGATCATAAATTGGGAAATCTGAAACAGTTGCTAAATCTCTTCCGAATAAAGAAAATTGTAGAGATTGCAAACCTGTATTTCTCAACCATCTTTTTGGAAGATTGTACTGAAGACTGATTTCGCGCAGTTTTCCAAAAGAAGCATCAAAAGAGTTCGATTCTATATTGGCTCTTCTGTAATAACGACCGTACCAATCTGCTGTTTTTACTTGTTTTGTGTTTGGAGAATAAGATCCGTCTGCATTTTGAACTACACCTTCACCAGTGATGAATCCGGTTTCTCTCCCCATACTATTGGAGTTTAATTTTCCTTGTTCTGAAAGTTTGTGGTGTGTTTGTGAATAAATAATTCCACCGTATTGACCATCTAAAGTCACATTCATAGTAAAGTTTCCGATCGAAAAACTATTGGTAAAACCCGCTTTCCATTTTGGACTAGCATCACCGATATATTGAATCTCTTCAGGATAAGCCGGAAGACCTGCACTATCATAAACAATTTGACCATCAGGAGATCTTACGAAACCAAAACCATAAATCGCACTTGTAGTTCCACCCACTTTTGCAATAATAGAAGCTGTTCCTCCTGTACCAATGATTTGCTGTCCATCGATTCCTTCTGGTAATTCCATTACTTTATTCCAGTTTCTTGACCAGTTTATAGTCGAATTCCATTTGAAATTTTCACCGTCAATGATTTTTCCGCCAAGAGTAAGTTCGATTCCTCGGTTTCTCACTTTTCCTCCATTTAAAACGGCTCCACTATAACCTGTAGAGAAATCCATCGGAATATCAATAATCTGGTTTTTGGTCACACTTTCATAAACTGTTGCATCAGCTGTAAGTCGGTTTTTCAGCATTCTGATTTCGAAACCTGTTTCAAAACTCGTTGTAATTTCAGGTTTAAAATGATCATTATACAAAACCGTTAAAGTCTGAGCAGAACTTGGAAAAGCACTTTGTCCATAATATTTCTGTGTTTTATAAGGTTCCGTATCGTTTCCTACCTGAGCAAAAGAAAGTCTGTATTTTAAGAAATCAATTGATTTTGGAAGCGTAAACATTTCAGAAATAACTGCACTGGTGTTGATTGACGGATAAAAGAATGAATTGTTTTCTACTGGAAGTGTACTCGTCCAATCATTTCTTCCTGTAACGTCAACAAAAAGCATATCGCGATACGACATTGATATTAAACCATACAAACTGTTCATTTTTTTATTAGCATCACCCAAAGTCAAAATTGGCGCACTAGAACCATTTGAAAGTTTGTAAACTCCAGGAACAACTAAACCAGTAACTTCGGCTTCAGTTCTTCTATATTTATAACTCATCGCATTTCCTCCAGCTGAAGCCGATAGCGAGAATTTATCACCAAAATCCTTTTTATAAGAAAGTAAAAAGTCAGAGTTGATTTCTTGTTTGAAAACATCTTGTCTTTCATAAAATCCTTTCGCATATCTGTTGATGCTGTAAGGTCTTTTTTGCTCTCTCGTCTGATTGTAAGTATTCATAGAAGAACGCAACATCAAATCTAAGTTTGGAGCTAAATTGATATTCGCAAAAATATTCCCCACAATCTGATCGCTGTCTAAGGTATTTGTCGCTTCATAAGCAATCAAATACGGGTTATCTATAAAAGAACTAAAAGGATGCAATTGTGCAATCTGTTCTTTTCCTTTCTCCCAAATCGGACGATACCAATCTAAATCAATATTCGGTTGTTGAAAAATCATGAAATAAGCAATCGAACCATTGTTATATCCTGTAGATGGCAAATTGTCACTATTTCTAGTATTATAATTTACAGATGTTCCCAATTTAATTTTGTCAGAAACCTGATAATTCGCGTTAACTGCCGCTGTAACTCTATCAAAACCAGTATTTGGCATAATCCATTCATTCTTTTGATTTCCTAAAGAAAGACGCATTGAACCTTTATTATCACCACCTTGAATAGAAATATTATTATTTAAAGTCACACCAGTTCTCCAAAAATCTTTACGATTATCTCTATAAGGCTGCCAAGGACGTCTTTCTGGAGATTGTCCTTGCACAACAGGATCGTATTGGTAGAAATTCTGTCCTTCAAAAGCAGGTCCCCAAGCACTACTCGTTCCGCTGGTTGAAGTTCCATCTGCCGAATTTCCATAAGAATAATATTGATTTCCTGATGCATCTGGAGAATTTCCAGTTCCTTGTCCGTATTTGTATTGATAATCTGGCCATCTTTGAATGACATCGAAAGTAGCACCAGTGTTGAATGAAATTCCTAAACCTTTATTTTTCTTTCCTGATTTTGTGGTAATGATCAACGCACCGTTTGCCGCGCGGCTTCCGTAAAGCGCAGTTGCACCCGCACCTTTAAGAACAGTTACTGCATCAATATCATCTAGATTCAAATCTGAAATACCGTTTCCGTAATCAATTGGAGAATCTTCTCCCATGTACGCACTTGTAGAACCAGAAGTTGTCATTTCGGCGTTAACAGGAACTCCATCAACCACAATAAGAGCATAATTCCCTTTTGGACTTAACGATCGGTTTCCTCTCAGAGTAATTTGTTGTGAATTTAAAGGTCCAGAACCTGTAGAAGTAATACTCAATCCTGCTACTTTTCCTTTAAGACCAGACGACCAGTTATTTGGTCTTCCTTGCGATAAGTTTTCAGATTTAATGGTTTGCTGAGAGAATCCTAATTTTTTTTCTTCTCTTTTAATCCCTAATGCCGTTACAACAACTTCGTTCAACTCACTAGTACTTGGTTTCAATGTTATTGTAATTAGACCAGCGCTAGCATTAACTTCCTGAGAAATATATCCCATGTAAGAAACAACCAAAACAGCAGAAGAACTTACGGCAAAGCTGAAATTACCTTCCATATCGGTCATGGTAGAAGTTTTTGTTCCTTTCTCTAGAATTGTAACACCTGGCATCGGCATACCGCTTTCGTCTAATACTTTTCCGCGAACATTCATTTGTGCACGACCACTGTGCGTAACCGTAATGGTATTGTTTAATTTTCTAAAAGACAATCCAGTTTTTGAGGCAATTTTTGTCAGTACTCCGTCAAGACTTTCCTTGTCTGCATAAATCGAAATGCGTTGTGAGGTTCCTGATATTTTTTCATCAAAAACAAAAGTGAAAGTCGTTTTTTGTTCTACTGCTTTAAAAAACTCTGTAATGGTTGCGTCTTTTAAATTCAGGCTTATTTGTACGTCTTTAGCAGATTGTCCTAAGGCAAATCCGTTAAAGGAAAAAATTAATAAAATCATTAAGTAAAGATTTTTCATCTTGATATACTTATTGAAAAAAAATTGTAGTTTCGTGTTCATTACTATTAGGCTATAAATTTTATTTTTAGTCTGTTTTAAAATGCCCGTTTCCGTTGCACCGGAGGCGGGTTTTGTTTTTTTTGGCTGTTTTTTTATGGTGTCTTTTTTCTTATAGTAATTTGGTTTTTAGTGGTGTAATTTATTTTTAGTTGTTTCAAATAGGCGATACTTTCCAGAACATTTTCCAGTTTTTCATCTTTAAACTTTCCTGAAATCGTAAGATCATTCAATTCCTGATCTTCAATAGTAATATCTACATTATACCAGTTTTCGATAATTTTAACCGTTTCAGAAAGTTTGGTGTTTTTAAGAATGATTGTGTTGCTGATCCAAGCGATTTTATCATCACTGTTTTCTGTAGAAATCTGTAAATCAGAATTTCGAATCAAATCGGCTTGTTGGTTCTTGGTGATTTGTACTTTTTTTCCGGTTGGCGAAGTCACTTCTACTTTTCCAGTAATTACGCTCACTTTGGTATCATGATGATTATAAGAATTGATGTCGAATGAAGTTCCCAAAACCCTTACTTTTACATCATGAGTTTGTACAACGAAAGGTCTTTTAACATCTCTGAAAACTTTAAAATAAGCTTGTCCAACAAGTTCTATATTTCTGGTTGATTCAAATTTTTCAGGGTAAGTAATACTACTATTAGAGTTTAAAACAATGACACTGCCATCTTCAAGAAAAATTTCTTTTTTTTCTCCTTTAGCTGTAATCTGCGTAATTTCTTTTGGTTTAAATGCAAATTTGGCTGCAGTAAATGCAATTGTAAGACCAGTCACTAAAACAGCAGCAACTTTTAATGCTTTACGAATTGAATATTTTTTTGGTTTAACTTCTAATTCTAAAAGTATCTTATTTAGAATTGCGTCACCTTTTTCATCAGAAATTTGATTTTCTAGATCTGATGTTTGATTCTGCATCTTATCAAAAAACGCTTCAACAGCTATTTTTTCTTCAGGTGTACAGTTACCTTCTTCGTATTTTTTTGCCAGAAGCAAAAAGTTTTCTTTTTTCAAAATATATGCTTTTATAGACAAGTCACATATTTTGATTCAAACAAGTAGTCGAAAAAGCAGGCTTAACGTTTTCTTAAAATCGGTGTTTTTTAATTAACATAAAAGAATGCCGCCCAGTAAAAAAGAAGATAATTATAAGAAGCAGAATTTAAACGAAGCTGTTTAAGTGCATTGCTAATATGTTTCTCTACCGTGTGAATAGACAGATTTAATTTTGCCGCAATTTCAGCATTAGTAAAATGTTCAATTCTGCTCAACAAAAAGACTTCACGGCATTTGGGAGTCAATTTGTTAATCTGATCGTTGATATTTTTCTCGAAATCAACGTATTCTAAATCGTTTATCGTAAAACCAGGATCGGGAATAGAATCTAAAACTTCAATATGTTGCTGATCAAATTTTAAGTTTCTAATCTGATTGGCAATTTTATATTTTACAGCTCTAAAAAGGTAAGCTTCAAGATTTAAAATCACTGTACTGGAAGCATTTTTCCAGAGACTGATAAAAATTTCCTGAACGATGTCTTCGCAAATGGCTTCATCCTTATAAATCTTAAAAGCATAAGTATAAAGCTTTTTCCAGTAACGGTTAAAAATAATTGAAAACGCAGCATCGTTTCCTTCAAAAATTAATTTCTGAAGTTCGTCGTCTGTCATTTTCAAAAGATTTCTTTCCATGTGAGTTTAAAAAGCAAATGAAAAACAACAGACAAAAAATACCTAAAAAGTTAATTTATCTTTGTGTTAAATTAATTTGAATCTGTTTAAATGAATTCCAAAATAGATTTTAAGAAGCCTTTTTAACTTCTCATTACTCTTTCTAAATTTAAACTCAAAAAAAAATCTTACAAGAGAGACAGGGTCTTGATTATTTAGTACTTTAGTTAAAGTATCAATACTATATTGGAAGTAATTTTGTTAAGCAAGAAGTTACAACCTGAATATTCATTGCAAATAAAAAAGTACTTAATGATGGTCTACAACTCTGGAAAAAGAAAATGTTTACGATTTTTTCAATTACATAATTAGAGACCAATTCATATAAAATTAAAATCCGGCAAAAAAACCTTTGCCGGATTAATCTATTGTAACGTGAGCCTTACCTCATAACTACATCTTTTTTTCTACATAAAATTATTTCAGGATTATAAATCCTATGTTATTTAGAGGTTTTTACACCTGGGCGTTTTAAATCGTTAGACAAAATCCAGCCTGTTCGGTACATCCATTCTGTCATTTTATACAGTTTTCCGAAATCAATATTTTCTGATTCATCCATTGGAGTATGATATTGACTATGCAGTACACTTGTAAAAAAAACAGCTGGAATATTTTTTTGAGCATAAGGCAAATGATCTGATCTAAAATAGAAAAACTCAGGATGTTCTGGCCTGTCCCAAAGTTTATCTAATTCAAATTTAGGCCCTTCCTCATTGGCTTTTTTAGCAGCATTTACAAGATCAGGAGAATTTTGATGCGGATCGCTCGAACCTAAAAGTGCTGCTTGATTGATATCATTTCTTCCGATCATATCACCATTCAAAACGGCAATAATATCTTTTTCAGGTACTGTCGGATTTGACGCATACCAACTTGAACCTAATAATCCTCGTTCTTCTGAACCATGAAATACAAATAAAGCCGATCTTTTTGCGGGTTGTTTTTTAAAAGCCCTTGCAATAGCCAACATTGCTACACAAGTACTCGCATTATCATCTGCGCCATTGTAAATCGAATCTTGTCCATATTTCTGTCTCACACCATCATGATCCTGATGTCCACTAAAAAGAACATATTCATTTTTTAATTTCGGATCTGTACCTTCTACTTTTCCAACAACATTTACAGAAGGATATTTATAAGTTTCAGAAATTACTTCGGCTACTACATGTTCTTTGCTATTTTTTAGAAATTCTAACTGATCATTATGAACCCAAAAAGCAGGCATTCTAGGCGGAACAGGCATTTTATCACGATAGCCTTCAATACCATAAACCCCGCGTTTCATTTGTGGCTCTACCTCAGACCAACTTTTTTCTCCCAAGTCATCTGCGACAATAATAAGTGCAGACGCTCCGCGATAAGCTAAATCTTCGTAATATTTTTGTTTTACAAAGCCCGGATAACGTCTTTCAAAAAGTGAAATATTATCAGCTATTCCATCTCTAGAAGCTATTATAACCACAGCTTTTCCTTTTACATCAATCTTTCTGATTTCTTCAGGAGAAACCTTTCCTAGAAAAAGCAAAGGCGCATCCACTTTATTTGTGGTGGTTTCCGCAATTAAAACCTCGCTCCATAATTTGAAGTCTTTTTGTCCAATCTTGAATTTGGAATAATTGGTAACCTGGTGTCTGTACAAGTCAAAAAACTGAAAAAAAGTACCGTCATCACCTGCAGGCAACATTCCAGCTTCTTTTGCTTTTTCTGCCAACCATACAGAAACTTTTAATTCATCTAAGGTTCCGGCTTCGCGTCCATTAAAATGATCGCCTGCCATTTGGTACATGTCCGTTTTAAGATCCTTTAAAGTAATTGCTTTAACCAAAGGCTTTTTTACGGATTGTGAGAAAATCACACTACAGCTTAAGCTGACTAATAAAAATAACTTCCTTTTCATAATTTAAAAATATTGAATTTATAGATTGAATATTTTCCTATAAAAAAGAAGGTCTGAAAAAAAGACAAATCTATATTTTTTATAAATATACTTCAAAAAAGAATCGAAATTTAATTTGTATTCTGTTTTATTGTGAATTAAAACAAGACTTAACTTACAATATATCAATCATCAAGACTATACAATATTGAATCTTATTCAAAACACTGTCATTTATTTTTACAATAATTTATTATTTTAATCATATACTATTAAAACAATATTTTTCTGGGCATGTTTACGATAAATAATCTTCAATTAAAAAAAAATAAA